>NZ_SCND01000690.1:0-1017 GCF_005503585.1 Pseudomonas sp. 2VD | reverse complement strand
GACTGGTCGCCACTGCTGATCGGGGTCGGTCCCTTGCTCGGGAATTCGTACTCGAAGGACCAGTCGCTGAGGATCGCGTTGAGCGCGGCGGGAATCTCGCCCGCGCGCGCCGGCGGCCGCTGCCGACGAAGGTGTAGCCGGGGCGGGTGACGCCGTTGTCGATGCGCGTGCTGGCATTGACCGTGACGTCGCCGGCGGCCTGGATCACCGCTGCGTAGGACTGGTCGCCACTGCTGATCGGGGTCGGTCCCTTGCTCGGGAATTCGTACTCGAAGGACCAGTCGCTGAGGATCGCGTTGAGCGCGGCGGGAATCTCGCCCGCGCGCGCCGGGTCGAAATTGGCGCTCTGGTACCAGTAGAGGTTGGTGAAGTTGCGCGACTTCTGGTCGATGCCGCCGATATCGCCGCCGCGAGCGGTACGCAGCACGCGGATGGTTTCCAGCTCGCCGGTTTCCAGGCCCTGGTTGTCGAGGACTTCGAGGTTGGCGGTGAGGTTGCCGCCGCTGCCGATCAGGCTGGAAAGGTTGTTCAGGGTGCCGCCGTCGATGGCGAAGTCGCCTCCGGCCAGCAGTTGCCCCATGGCGCTGCTGGCGGTGACCTCGGTCTTGTCGCGCTGGGTGATGGTCCAGATGGCGTTGCGCTTGCCGCTGCAGTCGCCCGCGTTGACGCCTTCGATGCAGGCGGTCTGCTCCATCTTCGCGGTGTACAGGCCCGACTTGCTTTCCAGCACGGCGCGACGGTTCTCGATCAGGCTGGCACGCAGGCTGAAGTCCTTGCCGCTCTCGATCACCCCGGAAAGGTTGCGCAGGCTGGCGGCACGGTTGCCGGCATCGTCGCGGGCGATATCCAGCCTGCCGAGGCTGTACACATCCCCGTAGAGGTTGGTGATGTCGCCGGCGCGCAGGGTCATGTCGGCGCCACTGAACAGCAACCCGCGCTCGTTGAGCAGGGCGGGCGCGTTCAATCGCAGGTTGCCGCCGCCGCCCAGGGTGCCGTAGTTGTTCAGGCTCGCGGCGC
>NZ_SCND01000689.1:0-972 GCF_005503585.1 Pseudomonas sp. 2VD | reverse complement strand
TGGCCATGTCTGCGCTGATCGGTCGTGTGCCGGTCGACGGGACGGTCAATGATCCTTACCCGTTCAAAATCCTCATCGGCCCGGACAACCTCACCGCCAACGGCATCGAGCTGCCGGACGTCGCCGGCGCGGTAGCCAGCGGGACCGCCTCGGGCGACTGGACACTCTCCTGCGTGCGTGGGCAGATCCGCAGCCTCACGTTCGTGTTCAACGACGGGACCGTGCGCACCTTCCCGGCGCCGGCCGAGGAGGTGAATGACAACCAGAGCAACAACAACCAGACCGCCAGCGCCGACCAGAAAACCATCCAGGGCGGTCTCGGCTGGATCAGCGACCCCTACGGCATCCCCTGCATCGCCGGTGATCGCCGATCCAATGCCAAGGAGTACCTGGGCAATCAGAGCCTACTCACGGCTGCCGGGGCCGGCATCGCCAAGCTCCTGGACGCCGACGAGAACAACACCAGTACCGTCTTCAGCGGCAACGGCACCAGCTTCGGGACGACCGGAACCAACAGCAACTCGGCCCTCAACAGCATCCTCTCCGGCGGCGTCAGCGACATCCGGCAGTGGATGAACAAGCTGTACGGCGAGGCCTTCGCCGCCGTCTACGTGCAACCTGGCGCACGGGTCGCCGTGCATCTCGATCAGCAACTGGCGATCGACTACGAACTCAAGGGCCGCAAGGTCGACTACAGCTCTGGAGCCGCTCATGCAACAGCAGACCTGGACTAACCCCCTTCTTCGTCTCTGCGCCGGCCTGGCCTGCGCGCTAACCCTGGCAGCGTGCTCCACCAGCAAGGAGGAGATGCTGCCCCACGGCGAGGCCAACATGCTCGACGTCTGGGAACAAGGTGCAACCAGCTCGATAGGCAACAGCCGTGGCCGGCTACTCCTCGATGCCAGGCAAACGCTGCGGCGCCCGATCAATCCGCAGCAGGTTGCCTCCGCGAACGACCAGGCCGACTACACC
>NZ_SCND01000688.1:0-1031 GCF_005503585.1 Pseudomonas sp. 2VD | reverse complement strand
CACCGGCTGCTCGCCGCCCAGCAGGCCGGTCCAGTACGCCAACTGGCGCTCCTTTTCCCCTGCCTCCATCCAGCTGCGCTGCCACAGGGCGTAGTCCGCGTACTGGATCGGCAAAGCCGGCAGCGCTACCTCGAGCCCTCGACTATAGGCGGCATAGAGCTGGACCAGTTCCTCGACCATCACCTGCATCGACCAACCGTCGGACACGATGTGATGCTGGACCAGCACCAGCACATGGTCGTCCTCGGCCAGCCGCAACAGGCTCACCCGCAGCAGCGGCCCACGCTCCAGGTCGAACGGCCGCGCGATCGTCGTCTCGACCTGCCGAGCGAGGGCGCCCTCCTCGAGCGGCCCCAACGCGACGATATCCAACGGCAATGCCATGGATGCGGCGATCTCCTGGCGCGCCTCGTCGCCGTCGAGGCGAAAACGGGTGCGTAGGGTCTCGTGCCGCGCAACCAGGCTGTCGAAGCTGCGTTGCAGGGCATCCAGGTCCAGCCGCCCACGTAGACGCAAGACACTCGGGATATGGTAGGCCGCGCTTTCCGGCTCCAGTTGCCAGAGAAACCACTGTCGCTCCTGGGCATAGGAGAGCCGCAGGGGCTCGCCGTCCTGGCGCTTGAACACTGGCGCGATCTCGAAGAGATTGACACCTTGCTGCTTGAGCAGGACAGCCAATGCCTTCCTTTCCTGGGGGGAAAGGGAGCCCACCTTCTCTATGAGTGCTTGCACGCTACCGCCTCTTAGGAAATCAGTTTTTCAAGTTCATCGGCAGATAGACGTTTGAGCGCCTCCAGGGATTTAGCCAGGGCATCTTCCACCGGCGCGCTCTCGGCCTTGAGGGTCTCGACGCCGTGGCAGAACTCACCCAGTGTCTCCGCGGTGAACATCGACTTGATCGGCACCTCCAGGTGCAGTCGTTCGCGTAGGCGGCCAATGACCTGGGTGGCCAGCAACGAGTGGCCGCCAAGCTCGAAGAAGTTGTCGTCGAGCCCGACCTGTTGCAATTGCAGGACCTCCGCCCAGATCCC
>NZ_SCND01000687.1:0-1031 GCF_005503585.1 Pseudomonas sp. 2VD | reverse complement strand
CCGGCGCCGAGGCCGTACTCGGTGTCGTTGGCGATGGCCAGGGCCTCGGCTTCGTCCTTGAAGGTGGTGACGCCGACCACCGGGCCGAAGATTTCCTCCTGGAACACGCGCATCTTGTTGTGTCCCTTGAGCAGGGTCGGCTGGATGTAGTAGCCGCTGGCCAGGTTGCCTTCGAGCTTCTCGACGCTGCCGCCGGTGAGCACTTCGGCGCCTTCCTGCTGGGCGATGTCGAGGTAGGAGAGGATCTTCTCGTACTGCTGCTGGGAGGCCTGGGCGCCGACCATGGTCTCGGTGTCCAGCGGGTCGCCGCGCTTGATCGCCCTGACCTTTTTCAGCACCTCCTCCATGAACGCCGGGTAGATCGACTCCTGGACCAGCGCGCGGGACGGGCAGGTGCACACCTCGCCCTGGTTGAAGAAGGCCAGCACCAGGCCCTCGGCGGCCTTCTCGATGAACGCCGGCTCGGCCTGCATGATGTCTTCGAAATAGATGTTCGGGCTCTTGCCGCCCAGCTCGACGGTGGAGGGAATGATGTTCTCCGCCGCACACTTGAGGATGTGCGAGCCGACCGGGGTGGAACCGGTGAAGGCGATCTTGGCGATGCGCTTGCTGGTGGCCAGGGCCTCGCCGGCCTCCCTGCCGAAGCCCTGGACGACATTGAGCACGCCCGGCGGCAGCAGGTCGCCGATGAGTTCCAGCAGCACGCAGATGCCCAGCGGGGTCTGCTCGGCCGGCTTGAGCACCACGCAGTTGCCGGCGGCCAGCGCCGGGGCCAGCTTCCAGGCGGCCATCAGCAGCGGGAAGTTCCACGGGATGATCTGCCCGACCACGCCCAGCGGCTCGTGGATGTGGTAGGCCACGGTGCTGTCGTTGATCTCGGCGGCGGAGCCTTCCTGGGCGCGGATGCAGCCGGCGAAGTAGCGGAAGTGGTCGGCGGCCAGGGGGATGTCGGCGTTGAGGGTCTCGCGCACGGCCTTGCCGTTGTCCCAGGTCTCGGTGACGGCGAGCAGTTCCAGGTTCTGCTCGATGCG
>NZ_SCND01000686.1:0-1037 GCF_005503585.1 Pseudomonas sp. 2VD | reverse complement strand
TACTTGATGCACCGCTACAACTGGATCAGGCCGCATCAATTCAACGACGGGTTACCACCTGCGGTGGCCGAAGAAAAACTCAACCCACTGTCCGGGATGGGTTGACCACTACACAACTATCTATCAAGACCATCTACTCTGTTTCCCCAAGCATCTAGTGGGCACCCAAAGACATCACGTCCATATGGAGCCTCACGTGCTTCAGATTCCTCAGCCGACTCAGCAACAATTGAGAAATCGCCCTTCACTAAAGCCCACCCGACCAGCCCCATACACAGCAACGACATGAAGGCGCTGGCCAGCCAGGTAAAGTTCTGAGCAAAGACAACGAAAAGCACCACCAAGAGACTAACTCGTTTGACCCAGCGCACGACAGGCCGACGATCATGCAGGCAGAAGCGCACAAGCGAGCCCAGAGTATGACCGACCCGGGCGGCAAAACCTTTGTTGGCGTGTGCGTTCATGATCAACCTCCTGGATCCAAAAGGAAGGCATCCTGCTATCACCTATACGACGAAATGAGTGAATTAGCAAGCCCTGTGGCATATTATGCCACTAGCTATCTATGGACTGGAGCACCCCATGGCAACTCGAAACGTCGTCCTTCCTGATCCGATGGAGCAGGACATCAACGAACTGGTGGAGACCGGCCGCTATCAAAACCGCAGCGAGGTCATCCGGGCAGGCCTACGCCTGTTGCTGCAGCAGGAAGCCCAGAACAGCGCCAAGCTCGAAGCCCTCCGCAACGCAACATCCAGTGGGTTGATGCAACTAGAGCGCGGCGAGTACGACGAGATCACCAGCGACGACCTGGCCCAATACCTCGACGAGCTCGGCAACCAGGCGAGCCACTGAAGCATGGCCAAGTACCGCATCTCCCATGATGCTCAAGCGGACATCGTCGATATCCTGCGCTTCACCCATAACCGCTTCGGCGATGCCGCGCGCCGACGTTACCAGGCACTCATAGGGGCGGCGCTGGAAGCAGTTGCGACAGACCCACAACAGGTAGGCAGCATCAGCCGTGAAGAACTGGG
>NZ_SCND01000685.1:0-1043 GCF_005503585.1 Pseudomonas sp. 2VD | reverse complement strand
CGCCGGGGGCGAGCTGCTCGCCCCCGGCGGCGGGCTGCTGAACGCCGACCACATGCGCTACGACCGACGCTGGCCGGGACTCGCGGAATTGTCCCGGAAGCACCGCGAGCGGGTCCTCCAGGCTTCCGTGGCCAGCGGCGCGGACAGTTGGGAAGACTGGTGGCAACGCGCCGCGCAGATCCCCCGGCTGGCCCCGCTGAAGGCGCAGCGCGACGCCCATTTCGCGCGGCGCCCGCTCAGGCGCGCCAGCGAAGACGAAGACTGCTCGCTCGATTTCCATCTCGCCGCCCTGCGCCAGGCGGGCTTCGCCGAGGCCGCCACGGTCTGGCAGCAGTTGGACAACTACGTGGTCTTCGCCCGCCTCGCCCAGGCCTGATACGCCGTCACCCGGGCGCGGGGAATACCTCCAATGGAACCCGGGCAATCCGCCGGACGTTGACGCAGATCAACGCCGGCTCGGCGTCGCTCGCCAGAATCCACAACATCTTGTTGTTTTGCAAAATCAAAACACATCATGTTGTGGAGAGACTGAAATGACCCAGCCCCGGAAGGCTACCTGGCCGGCCACCCTGCTCAAGCGCAACGGACGTGAAGTCCCCTTCGATCCCGGCAAGATCGAACGCGCCATCGCCGCCGCCGGCCAGGCCACCGGCGAGTTCGACCCGCAGCAGGCGCAGGCGCTCGCCGAACGCGTGGTGGAACGCCTGCCGGAACGCGCCTGCCTGGATATCGAACGGGTCCAGGACCTGGTCGAACGGGTGCTGATGGAGGCCGGCCACTACCCCACGGCGCGCGCCTACGTGGTCTACCGCGAACGCCACGGCCGGCTGCGCCGCGAGCGCAAGACCCTGGTGGACGTCGCCGCGTCGATGAACGAATACCTTTCCCGCGAGGATTGGCGGGTGCGCGCCAACGCCAACCAGGGCTATTCCCTCGGCGGGCTGATCCTCAACGTATCCGGCAAGGTCACCGCGAACTACTGGCTGGACGAGGTCTACGATGCCGACATCGCCGCCGCCCACCGCGACGCCGACCTGCATATC
>NZ_SCND01000068.1:0-20892 GCF_005503585.1 Pseudomonas sp. 2VD | reverse complement strand
ACCCAGTAGGCCAGCGCCGCCGCCAGATCGATCATCGCCATCGCGGTGCCGGGGCAAGCGCGGTCGCCTTCGGCCTCGTCCAGCGGTTCGGCGCAGCCGATCAACAGACGGTAATTGGCGCAGCCCTTGACCAGCATGAAGAAGTGTTCGGCGGCGTGTCGCGCGTCCGGGAACGCCAGCTTGCCGCTGCGGCGGGCCTGCTCGAGGAGGCGTTCCATCTCGTCGATCACCTGCTTCGGCCCGGCCTCGAAGAACAGCTCGGAAAGCTTGGGGTTCTGCCCGGCCTGCGCGGCCATCAGGCGGGTCAGGGCGATCGCCTCGTGGCTGTTGATCAGCCGGTGGAAGCCGCGGGCGATATTCAGCAGGACCTTTTCCAGCGGCGCGCCTTCGGCCAGCTGGAAGTACAGGGCGGGAAGCTGCTCGGCGCACTTGGCCTTCACCGCTTCGCTGAACAGGGTTTCCTTGTCGGTGAAGTGGCTGTAGACGGTGAGCTTGGAAACGCCGGCTTCCGAGGCGATGGCTTCCATGCTGCTGCCGTCGTAGCCGTTGCAGAGGAACAGGCGCTTGGCCGCCTCGAGAATGGCTTCCCGTTTGGCCGGGTCCTTGGGCCGGCCGGGACCGACGGAGGAGGTGGGTTCTGACATGCGCTTATACAATTGAAATACTGGACTGATGGGTTCTGTATTTTTACTATACCGCCCAGTATAAGAACTCGAACGCAGTTTGCGGAAGGTGTCACATGTACCGCCATATCCCGCTCGTCGCCCTGTCCCTGCTTTCCTCCCTGTTCCTCGCCGCCTGCGGCAACGGCACGCCGCCGCCAGCCGCGGCGCGTCCGGCGATCGTCGTCCAGCCCCAGCCGGCGGGGGAGGTGAGCCAGGCCTTTCCCGGCGAGATCCGCGCCCGCCACGAGCCTGAGCTGGCCTTCCGCATCGGCGGCAAGGTCATCCGCCGGCTGGTGGAAGTCGGCGAGCGGGTGAAGAAGGACCAGCCCCTGGCCGAACTCGATCCCCAGGACGTGCGCCTGCAACTGGAGGCGGCGCGGGCCCAGGTCAGTGCCGCCGAGGCCAACCTGCAGACCGTGCGCGCCGAGTACCGGCGCTACCGCACCTTGCTCGACCGCAACCTGGTCAGCCATTCCCAGTTCGAGAACATCCAGAACAGCTACCGCGCCGGCGAGGCGCGGTTGAAGCAGATCCGCGCCGAATTCAACGTCGCCGACAACCAGGCCGGCTACGCCGTGCTGCGCTCGCCCCAGGATGGCGTGATCGCCAGCCGGCGCGTCGAGGTGGGCCAGGTGGTGGCGGCCGGGCAGACGGTCTTCAGCCTGGCCGCCGACGGCGAGCGCGAGGTGCTGATCGGCCTGCCGGAACACAGCTTCGAACGTTTCCGCATCGGCCAGCCGGTGTCGGTCGAACTCTGGTCGCAACGCGACAGACGCTTTGCCGGGCATATCCGCGAACTCTCGCCCGCGGCCGATCCGCAATCGCGTACCTTCGCCGCCCGGGTGGCCTTCGACGACCGCGCGACTCCGGCCGAACTGGGCCAGAGCGCGCGGGTCTACGTTGCCGCCGCCGAGGCGGTGCCGTTATCGGTTCCCTTGTCGGCGCTGACCGCAGAGGCCGGTCAGGCGTTCGTCTGGGTGGTCGAACCGGGCAGCTCGACCCTGCGCCGGCAGCCGGTGCGCACCGGTCCCTATGCCGAGGACCGGGTGCCGGTGCTCGAAGGCCTGAAGGCTGGCGACTGGGTGGTGGCCACCGGGGTCCAGGTGCTTCGCGAAGGGCAGCAGGTGCGTCCGATCGACCGGGCCAACCGCACGGTGAAACTGGCGGCCAAGGAGTAGTCGCATGTCCTTCAACCTTTCCGCCTGGGCGTTGCAGAATCGCCAGATCGTCCTGTACCTGATGATCCTGCTTGGCGCGGTTGGCGCGCTGTCCTACAGCAAGCTGGGGCAGAGCGAAGACCCGCCGTTCACCTTCAAGGCCATGGTGGTGCAGACCAACTGGCCGGGTGCCAGCGCCGAAGAGGTGGCCCGGCAGGTCACCGAGCGTATCGAGAAGAAGCTGATGGAAACCGGCGACTACGATCGCATCGTGTCCTTCTCCCGCCCCGGCGTCTCGCAGGTGACCTTCATGGCCCGCGAGGACATCCATTCCAGCGAGATCCCCGAACTCTGGTACCAGATCCGCAAGAAGATCAGCGACATTCGCGCCACCTTGCCGCAAAGCATCCAGGGCCCGTTCTTCAACGACGAGTTCGGCACCACCTACGGCAACATCTATGCGCTCACCGGCAAGGGCTTCGACTATGCGGTGATGAAGGACTATGCCGACCGCCTGCAACTGCAATTGCA
This sequence comes from Pseudomonas sp. 2VD, assembly GCF_005503585.1. Taxonomy (NCBI): domain Bacteria; kingdom Pseudomonadati; phylum Pseudomonadota; class Gammaproteobacteria; order Pseudomonadales; family Pseudomonadaceae; genus Pseudomonas; species Pseudomonas sp. 2VD. The sequence continues at coordinate 18,539 of NZ_SCND01000068.1, read as the reverse complement.
GCGGATCAGGAACGTCGGCAAGGTCGAACTGATCGGCCTGCAGGACGAGAAGATCTGGATCGACCTGTCCAACACCAAGCTGGCCACCCTCGGCCTGCCCCTGGCGGCGGTGCAGAAGGCGCTGGAGGAACAGAACGCGGTGGCCTCCTCCGGGTTCTTCGAGACCGCCAGCGACCGCGTGCAATTGCGCGTTTCCGGGCGTTTCGATTCGGTGGAGGAGATCCGCGACTTCCCCATCCGCGTCGGCGACCGCACCTTCCGCATCGGCGACGTGGCCGAGGTTCGCCGCGGCTTCAACGATCCGCCGGCGCCGCGCATGCGCTTCATGGGCGAGGACGCCATCGGTCTTGCGGTAGCGATGAAGCCGGGCGGCGACATCCTGGTGCTGGGCAAGGCCCTGGAAACCGAGTTCGCCCGCCTGCAGCAGTCGCTGCCGGCCGGACTGGAACTGCGCAAGGTGTCCGACCAGCCGGCGGCGGTACGTACCGGGGTCGGCGAGTTCATCCGGGTGCTGGCCGAGGCGCTGGTGATCGTCCTGCTGGTGAGCTTCTTCTCCCTCGGCCTGCGCACCGGCCTGGTGGTGGCGCTGTCGATCCCGCTGGTGCTGGCGATGACCTTCGCCGCCATGCATTACTTCGGCATCGGCCTGCACAAGATTTCCCTCGGTGCCCTGGTGCTGGCGCTGGGATTGCTGGTGGACGACGCGATCATCGCGGTGGAGATGATGGCGGTGAAGATGGAGCAGGGCTACGACCGCCTCAAGGCGGCCAGCTTCGCCTGGACCAGCACCGCCTTCCCGATGCTCACCGGCACCCTGATCACCGCCGCCGGCTTCCTGCCGATCGCCACCGCGCAGTCCGGCACCGGCGAATACACCCGCTCGCTGTTCCAGGTGGTGACCATCGCCCTGGTGGTCTCCTGGTTCGCCGCGGTGGTCTTCGTTCCCTACCTGGGGGCCAAGCTGCTGCCGGACCTGGCCAGGCTGCACGCGCAGAAGCACGGCGGCAGCGCCGACGGCTACGATCCCTATGCAACGGCCTTCTACCAGCGCTTCCGGCGTCTGGTGGAGTGGTGCGTGCGCTACCGCAAGACGGTGATCGTCCTGACCCTCGCCGCCTTCGTCGGCGCGCTGCTGCTGTTCCGCCTGGTGCCGCAGCAGTTCTTCCCGCCCTCGGCGCGCCTGGAGCTGCTGCTGGACATCAAGCTGGCCGAGGGCGCCTCGCTGCGCTCGACCGGCGAGGAAGTCCAGCGCCTGGAAAAAATGCTGCAGGGCCATGACGGCATCGACAATTACGTGGCCTACGTCGGCACCGGCTCGCCCCGCTTCTACCTGCCGCTGGACCAGCAGTTGCCGGCGGCCAGCTTCGCCCAGGTGGTGGTGCTGGCCAAGGACCTGGAGAGCCGCGAGGCGCTGCGCAAGTGGCTGATCGAGCGGATGAACGAGGACTTCCCGCACCTGCGCAGCCGCATCAGTCGCCTGGAGAACGGGCCGCCGGTGGGCTATCCGGTGCAGTTCCGGGTTTCCGGCGAGGACATCCCGCAGGTTCGCGAACTGGCGCGCAAGGTCGCCGACAGGATGCGCGAGAACCCGCACGTGGTGAATGTGCACCTGGATTGGGAAGAGCCGAGCAAGGTGGTGTACCTGAGCATCGACCAGGAGCGCGCCCGTGCCCTGGGGGTGAGCACCGCCAGCCTGTCGCAGTTCCTGCAGAGCGCGCTGACCGGTTCGCATGTGAGCTTCTTCCGCGAAGACAACGAGCTGATCGAGATCCTCCTGCGCGGCACCGAGCAGGAGCGTCGCGACCTGTCGTTGCTGCCGAGCCTGGCGGTGCCGACCGAGAATGGCCGGAGCGTGGCGCTGTCGCAGATCGCCACGCTCGAATACGGTTTCGAAGAGGGGATCATCTGGCACCGCAACCGCCTGCCGACGGTCACCGTGCGCGCCGATATCTACGACGATTCGCTGCCGGCGACCCTGGTCGCGCAGATCGCCCCGACCCTGGAACCGATCCGCGCCGAGCTGCCGGACGGCTACCTGCTGGAGGTGGGCGGAACGGTGGAGGACGCGGCGAAGGGCCAGAGTTCGGTGAACGCCGGCGTGCCGCTGTTCATCGTGGTGGTGTTGAGCCTGCTGATGGTGCAGTTGCGCAGCTTCTCGCGGATGGCGATGGTATTCCTCACCGCACCGCTGGGCCTGATCGGCGTGACCCTTTTCCTGCTGCTGTTCCGCCAGCCGTTCGGCTTCGTGGCGATGCTCGGGACCATCGCCCTGGCCGGCATGATCATGCGCAACTCGGTGATCCTGGTGGACCAGATCGAACAGGACATCAGCCATGGACTGGATCGCTGGCACGCCATCATCGAGGCTACCGTGCGGCGTTTCCGGCCCATCGTGCTGACCGCGCTGGCGGCGGTGCTGGCGATGATCCCGCTGTCGCGCAGCGTGTTCTTCGGGCCGATGGCGGTGGCGATCATGGGCGGGCTGATCGTCGCCACCGTGCTCACCCTGCTGTTCCTGCCGGCGCTCTATGCCGCCTGGTTCCGCGTGAAGAAGGACGAGGCGCGGGCCTGACGGGAGAAGGGGACGGGGCGATCGCGCCCCGTCCGTCGACTCACCTGGCCGCGCCGAAGACCTTCTTGGCCAGGCTGGTGGCGGCCGCCGCCGGGTTCTGGCGGATGCTCTTCTCCTGCTTGGCGATCATCTCGAAGAGCCCGTCGAGGGCCTGTTCGGTGACATAGCCCTCGACGTTGGCGCTCTTCGCATCGACCACCCCAAGGGTCGCCGCCTGGCTGGCGAAGGCGTTGTACTGCTTGACCAGGCCGACCTCGTCGGTGGCCTGCTTGACGATCGGCAGGAACTTCGCGCGCAGCTGTTCGCGGCTGGACTTGTCCAGGTATTCGGTGGCGGCGTCGTCACCGCCCTTGAGGATGCCCTTGGCGTCGGCCACGGTCATCTTCTTCACCGCCTCCACCAGCAGGCCCTGGGCCTGCGGCACGGCAGCCTCGGCGGCGCGGTTCATGCTCGCCTCGAGCTGGTCGACCTGGGCGCCCATGCCGAACTGCTTCATCAGCTTCGCCGCCTTGCCCAGCTTGCCGGGCAGTTCGATGCGCACGTCCGGGTTGTTGTTGAAGCCGCCCGGCTGGCCAAGCTGGCGGACGGCGATCTGCGCGCCCTGGGTCAGGGCGTCCTTCATGCCGCTGGAGGCGTCGTTCTGCGACAGGTCGGCGAGGGACAGGGCGAGGGCGTTGGCCGAGAGCAGCAGGCCGGCGCAGAGGGCAGTGAGTCGGAACATGACAGCGTCCTTGATGTGGAACGTACGGGGTATCCGGCCGCTCGTCGTGAGGTGGATCGGCAACCGGTAGCGAATAGGAGGTGGAGTGTACTGGAGGGAACCGCCGATTCGCACCGGCGGCTTGCCGCGGTGTGCTTCAGCGCGCCGATTCGACCTGCACGCGATAGGGCTGCGGGTCGCTGCCGTCGAGTTTCACCGAGTGGCGGGTGGTGTTGATGAACAGCAAGCGGCCGTTCAGCTCGATGCGCGCGCTCACCGCGTAGCTGTGGCCCGGCTTGACCTGCTTCGGGTCGTACTCCAGGTGGAACGCCAGCGGCACCTGGCTGGTGATCTCGCGGGTCTGGCTGGCCAACTGCACCGAAGGGGCGTCGGCCAGGGACACGTCTTCCAGGCTCACGCTCAGGCGCGCCGAGGGCGGCAGGGCGATACGCTCGCGGTAGAAGACCTCACCATCGAAGCTGGCGTTCGAAGTCGATTGCTGGGTACCGCAGCCGGCGAGGATGCTGGCGGCGAGCAGCAATGGCAGTTTTTTCATGGGAGCCTCCTTTCAGACGGAACAAAAAACGAGCGGGCCTCTGACCCTGGAAACCAGCATAGGTTGCCGGGCCGGAACAGGGAAAGGTCGCAGGATATTTCAGCGGAGCGGCGCCCGTCCCTCGCGGGGCGGGCGCCGGGTCTCAGTTGGCGGCTGCGTCGTTGCTTTCGGCGGCGGCTTCCTCGGCGGGACGCTCCAGCGCCACCTGGCGGATCGACAGGCGGATCTCCGCCGGCAGCACGCGCTTGGCGGCGCCTTCGGCCAGTTCGCCGAGCAGTTCGTGGTAGCTCAGTTTGCCGGCCTCGTCCTTGCGCAGCACACGCAGGTCGAGAAGGGTCTGGATGAAGTGGCGGAACAGGCTCTTGTCGAAGAACTCCGGGGCGTTCAGGCCATGCAGGATCGACAGGCGCTGGGCCATCACGGTGCAGAGGTTCTCCAGTTCCTCGGCGGTCAGGGCGTTCTGCCCGGCGTTGAGCAGCAGGGCGATGGCCATGTAGAAGCGCTGCAGGGTCTGGGTCACCGAACGAGCGAGGAGGATCAGCAGCACGTATTGCCGCGAGCTTGGCGCCGGGCGGATGAAGGTGTCGTTCTCCTGGCGCAGCAGGCCCTGCTCCACCAGGGCCGCCAGCCACTGGTCGATCACCGCGTCGAGTTCGTCCAGGCTCCAGCGGATGAACAGTTCCGCCTGCAGGTAGGGATAGAGCGCGCGGGCGAAGCGCAGCAACTGTTCGCGGCTGATCCGCGAGTTGCTCTGGAAGAAGCTGGCGATCAGCGCCGGCAGGGCGAAGACGTGGAGGACGTTGTTGCGGTAGTAGGTCGCCAGCACCGCGTTCTGTTCGTCGAGATAGAGGATGCGGCCCAGCGCGTCCTTCTGCTCGGCCAGCAGGTTCATGCTCTTCACGTACTCGATCAGGGCCTGGCCGTCGCCGTCCGGCAGGGTCGCGCTGGGCGAGTAGGGCACCTTGCGCAGCAGCGCCAGGTAGAGGTCGAGGATTCGCGCCAGGGCGCTTTCGTCGAGGGCCTGGCGGCTGGTGGAGAGCAGCGCCAGGGCGACCAGGTTGACCGGGTTGATCGCCGCCGCGTCGTTGAGGTGGCGAGCGACGTCCTTGGCCAGCAGGTTGGTGGTCTGCGGCAGCCAGTCGGGGCGGTATTCCGGGCCGAGGTCCTGGTCCTGCCAGTCGGGCTGGTGGCGGTCGAGGAACTGGTCGAGATGGATCGGCTCGCCGAAGTTCACCCAGACCTGGCCGAAACGCTGTTTCAGGGCGCCGACCACCTTGAACAGGTCGAAGATCGACTCCTTCTTCTTGGTCGCGCCGCGCAGTTCGCCGAGGTAGGTGCGGCCTTCCAGCACGCGTTCGTAGCCGATGTAGACCGGTACGAAGACGATCGGCCGGCGCGAGTCTCGGAGGAAGCTGCGCAGGGTGATGGCGAGCATGCCGGTGCGTGGGTGGAGCATGCGCCCGGTGCGCGAACGGCCACCCTCGACGAAGTACTCGGTGGAGAAGCCGCGGGAGAACAGGGTGTGCAGGTACTCGTTGAACACCGCGGTGTAGAGCTGGTTGCCCTTGAAGCTGCGGCGCATGAAGAAGGCCCCGCCGCGGCGCAGGATCGAGCCGATCACCGGCATGTTCAGGTTGATCCCGGCGGCGATGTGCGGCGGGGTCAGGCCGTTGCGGAACAGCAGGTAGGAGAGCAGCAGGTAGTCGATGTGGCTGCGGTGGCAGGGCACGTAGACGATCTCGTTGCCCTGGGCCACGTCCTGCACCCGCTCGATGTGGTTGACCTTGACCCCTTCGTACAGCTTGTTCCAGAACCAGCTGAGAATGACTTCGAGGAAGCGGATCACCGGATAGGAGAAGTCCGAGGCGATTTCATTGGCGTAGCGCAGCGCGATGCCTTCGGCCTTCTCCTGGGATATCCGTTCGCTCTCGCATTCCTCGTTGATCGCCTGGCGTACCAGCGGCGCGCGCAGCAGGCCCTTGACCAGGTTGCGGCGGTGCGACAGGTCGGGACCGATTACCGCGGTCTTCAGGTTGCGGAAGTGCACCCGGAGGATACGGTTGACCATGCGCAGCGTGCGTTCGTGGCCCTTGCCCTGTTCCACCAGCTCGCGCAGGTGGATCGGCGCGGAGAACTGCACGCGGGTCTTGCGTCCGAGAATCAGGATGCGCGCCAGCTTGCGCAGGCGCCCGGTGACCGCCCAGTTGTCGGCGAACAGCAGCTTCCAGGGGCTCGATTCGCTATCCGGCGATTGTCCCCAGAACACGCTGACCGGAATGATCTGCGCGTCGTCGAGACCGTTCTGGCCGACCGCGGCGAGCATGCGCACCAGGGTCGGCGAGGCGCCGCGCTTGTCCTGGCGGCCCAGCCAGTCGGGTTCGGGCGTCAGGTAGAAGAACGCCGCCGGCTCGATGGCGTCGCCTACCGCTACCGGCATCACCGGACGCGGCAGCCCGGCCTTGCGGCATTCGGTATCCACTACCGCGAGATCGCTGACCGAAGGCTGTTGCAGCACGTAGAGCACCGGCTTGCTGCGGTCGATCTTCAGGGTGAAGGCCGATTGGTTGATGGTTTCCGAGCGTACCCAGAGGTACAGCAGGCGGCGCAGGGCGCCAAAACCAAAGCGGCGGAAAGGGTAGCGGGGCATACGGTGTCTACTGGCAGTTGATCGGGACCCGGCGTGGCGGGCGCGGCTAGTTTGCCGCAATCCCCGGAGGGCCGCAAAAGAACGCAACGCGTCCTACGGCGAACGGCGGCGAACAGGTTGCGAATGTAGAACCTTCGGCAGGCGTTCGGGTTCTGTCACGTTTTGCCAAGGTTCTCCCGATGCCCCGTATTGCCAGGCGGCGGGGCGCTTCGGCTATAGTCCCTGCGCGTTTTTCGCGGCCCTGGCCGGACATGGCGGCGGCCGCCGGAACAGGTAGGGGACCATGATCGAAACAAGAAACCTCGGCAAACGCTTCGGCTCGCGGGTGGCGGTGGACGACCTGTCCTTCCAGGTGGCGACGGGGGAGGTACTGGGCTTCCTCGGTCCGAACGGCGCCGGCAAGTCCACCACGATGAAGATGCTCACCGGCTTCCTGGCGCCCAGCGCCGGCACCGCGAGCATCTTCGGCTTCGACATCCGCAGCCGCACGCTGCAGGCGCAGCGGCTGATCGGCTACCTCCCGGAAGGTTCGCCCTGCTACGTGGAAATGACCGTGCAGGGCTTCCTCGATTTCATCGCCGAGATCCGTGGCTACCGTGGTGCCGACAAGCGCGAGCGGGTCGCCCGGGCACTGGGGCTGCTGGAACTGGATGAGGTGCGCCGGCAGACCATCGAAACCCTCTCCAAGGGCTTCCGCCGGCGTGTCGGCCTGGCCCAGGCGATCCTCCACGAACCGCGGGCGCTGGTGCTCGACGAGCCCACCGACGGGCTCGATCCGAACCAGAAGCACCAGGTCCGCGAACTGATCCGCGGCCTCGCGCAGGAGCGCATCGTGATCATCTCCACCCATATCCTCGAGGAAGTCTCGGCGCTGTGCAGCCGCGCCCTGGTGATCGGCGGCGGGCGGCTGCTGGCGGACAGCACGCCGCTGGAGCTGGCCAGCCGCTCGCGCTACCACCAGGCGGTGACGCTCTACAGCGACGACCCCCTGGATACCGTGGCGCTGGCGGTGCTGCCGGGCGTGGCGGGCATCGAGGAGAACCCCGCCGAAGGCAGCCTGACCGTCCTGGCGCAGCCGGGCGCGGTGATCTTTCCCCAGGTCAGCGGGCTGGTCGCCGAGCGCGGCTGGCGGATCCGCGAACTGGACGTGGAGCGCGGCCGGCTCGACGAGGTATTCCGCAACCTGACCCGGGGGACGGAGGCATGAAGCAACTGCCGGTGATCTTCAAGCGCGAGCTGGCGAGTTATTTCGCCACGCCGCTGGCCTATGTGTTCATCGTGATCTTCCTGGTCCTGGCGGGCGTGTTCACCTTCTACCTGGGCAACTTCTACGAACGCAACCAGGCCGACCTGGCCTCCTTCTTCGCCTTCCATCCCTGGCTCTACCTGTTCCTGGTTCCCGCGCTGGCCATGCGCCTGTGGGCGGAGGAGCGCAAGTCCGGCTCGATCGAGCTGCTGATGACCCTGCCGCTGACCCGCTTCGAAGCCGTGGCCGGCAAGTTCCTGGCCGCCTGGGCGTTCGCCGGAATCGCGCTGCTGCTGACCTTCCCCATGGTGCTCACGGTGAACTACCTGGGCGAGCCGGACAACGGTGCGATTCTCGCCGGCTATCTGGGCAGTTGGCTGCTGGCCGGCGGCTACCTGGCCATCGGTTCGTGCATGTCGGCCCTGGCGAAGAACCAGGTGATCGCTTTCATCCTCGCCGTGGCCGCCTGCTTCCTGTTCATGCTCAGCGGCTTTCCGCTGGTGCTCGATGCGTTCAGCCAGTGGGCGCCGCAGTGGTTGCTCGATGCGGTGGCCTCGCTGAGCCTGCTGACCCGCTTCGATGCCGTCAGCAAGGGCGTCATCGACCTGCGCGACCTGCTGTATTTCGTCAGCCTGATCGTCGCCTGGCTGGCCGCCACGGCGGTGGCGGTCGAGCTGAAGAAAGCCGAATGAGGGGGAGTCGATGAAACGCGTGTTGTCCTCTGGCGCCGGGCTGTTGCTGATCGCGCTGGCGTTCCTGGCCTTCAACATGGTCTCCGGCCTGCTGTTCAGCGGCGCGCGGCTCGACCTGACCGAGCAGAAGCTCTACACCATCAGCCCCGGCACCAAGCGGATCCTGGCCGGCCTCGACGAGCCGATCAACCTGTACTTCTTCTATTCGGATAGCGGTGCCCGGGAACTGGTGCCGCTGCGCAACTACGCCAGGCGCGTCGAGGAACTGCTGCGCGCCTACGAGCGCGAGGCGAACGGCAGGATTCGCCTGCAGGTGATCGATCCCGAGCCGTTCTCCGAGAACGAGGACAAGGCCACCGAGTTCGGCCTGCAAGGAATTCCCCTGCAGCAGGGCGGCGACAACCTGTACTTCGGCCTGGCCGGCAGCAACGCCCTGGACGGAGTCCAGGTCATACCCTTCTTCCCGCTCGATCAGGAGGAGTTCCTCGAATACGACATCAGCCGCCTGGTGCAGACCCTGGCCCAGCCGCAGCGGCCGGTGGTCGGCCTGATGTCGTCGCTGCCGCTCAATGGCGGCTTCGACATGGCCAGCCGGCAGCCGACCTCGCCGTGGATGGTCATGGAGGAAATCCGCCAGCAATTCGACCTGCGCAGCCTCAAGAGCGATGCCACGGAAATCCCGCCGGAGGTCTCGGTGCTGCTGCTGGTGCATCCCAAGCAGTTACCCGAGCAGACGCTATACGCCATCGACCAGTTCGTCCTGCGCGGAGGCAAGCTGCTGGCGTTCGTCGACCCCTTCAGCGAGGCCGACAGCGGCAGCGATTTCGCCGCTACGCTGGATGGCGACAAGTCGTCCGACCTCGCGCCGCTGTTCGAGGCCTGGGGGCTGCGGCTGCTGCCGGGCAAGGTGCTCGGCGATGGCGCCTATGCGATGTCCATCAGTCTTGGCCGGGACCAGCGTCCGACCCGGCATCCGGCCTGGCTCAGCTTGCCGCGCGAGGCGCTGGACCAGGACGACATCGCCACTGCCGGCCTGGAAAGCCTGACCCTGGCGACGCCCGGCATCCTCGAAAGGCTCCCCGGAGCGAGCACCAGCTTCACGCCTTTGCTGCAAAGCTCGGCCCAGGCGATGCCGTTCGATGCCTCGCGCTTCGGCCTGCTGCGTGACCCCGGCGATCTGATGCGCGAGCTGCGCCCGAGCGGCCGGCGGCATACTCTCGCCGCCCGTATCCAGGGGCCGGCGAAGAGTGCCTTCGCGGAGGGCATCGAGGGGTATCGCGAAGGCCTGAAGGAGGCGCGCAACATCAATGTCATCGTCGTGGCCGATACCGACCTGCTCAGCGATCGCATGTGGGTCCAGGTGCAGGACTTCTTCGGCCAGCGCGTGCCGCAGCCCTGGGCCGACAACGGCGCGCTGGTGGTCAACGCGCTGGACAACCTGTCGGGCACCGACGCGCTGATCAGCGTGCGCTCCCGCGGCCGGTTCAGCCGGCCGTTCGTGGTGGTCGAGCGCCTGCAGCGCGAGGCCGAGACGAGCTTCCGGCAGAAGGAGGAGCAGCTCAAGCAGCGCCTCGCCGATACCGAGCAGCAACTCGCCGCCCTACAGCAGGGTGCCGACCCGGAGAAGGCCGTCGAACTGACGCCCGAACAGCAGGCCACGGTGCGCCAGTACATGCAGGAGAAGCTGCGCATCCGCAAGGAGCTGCGCGAGGTGCAGTACCAGTTGAACGCCGATATCGACGCACTGGGCCGCACCCTGAAGCTGGTCAATATCGCCCTGGTTCCCTCGTTGCTCACGGTCGGCGTGCTGCTCGGCTGGCTCTGGCGGCGCCGGCGCATGGCCCGGGGAGGGCATTGACGCATGCGGCGCAATACGCTGATCGTCCTGCTGGCGCTGGTGGCGGCGCTGGCCGGAACCTTCGCCTGGCTGCAGCGCGAGCGCGCAGCCGAGGTACCTGCCTTGCCGGCGGCAGAGCGCTGGCTGCCGGAACTGGACAGCGCGACGCTGAGTGGCCTGCACGTGCAGTTTGCCGACGGTTCGCCGGATATCCGGGTCGAGCGGCGTGCGGGCGCGTGGGTCCTGCCGGCCAAGGCCGACTATCCGGCCGACCGGCTACGCTTGTCGGCGCTGCTCGAGGCACTGGCAGAGGCGCGCAAGGTCGAGGCGAAGAGCGCCAACCCGAAGAACCACGCGCTGCTTGGCCTGGCGGAGCGTGGCGAGGGGCAGGCGCTACGCCTGAGCCTGCAGCGGCAGTCCGGCGAGCCTCTGGTGCTGCTGGTAGGCAAGGATGCGCAGCATGGCGGTAGCTTCGTACGACGACTGGGCGATCCGCAGGCCTGGCTGATCGACAAGCGGCTGCCGTTGCCGAACAACGAACTGGAGTGGCTCGACCGGCGGATCGCCACGCTGCCCTTCGCCCGGGTGCGCGAACTGCAACTGCGCTATCCGAAGGGCGAGCGTCTGGATCTCTATCGCGACGACGCCGGGCAGCCGAACCTGCAGGTCCGGCAATTGCCCTCAGGGCGCAAGCTGGCCTAGGAGGCAGCGGCCAACGGCGCGGCGACGCTGTTCGCCGACCTGCGTTTCGCCGATGTAGCGCCGCTGGCGCAGGTGGGATTCAGGCAGGCGCCATTGCTCCTGGCGTTCAGCCTGCGGACGTTTTCCGGCGCGCGCCTGGATGGCGAGATTCGGCGCCAGGGCGAGCAATACTGGTTGTTGCCGAAGAGCGTCGAGGGCTTCGCCGAGGGCGAGGTCGCCGCCCATCCTGACTGGGCCTATCGGATCGAAGAGGACCGCTACCGCGCCCTGGCCCGGCACCTGCCGGAGCTGCTGGCGCGCTGAGCGGGCTCAGCCGGCGGTCTGGCCGGCCAGTTCGCGCATGCGTTGCAGCACGGCGTTCAGGCCGTTGCTGCGCGAGGGCGACAGTTGGCGGGAAAGACCCAGGCAGGTGAACCAGTCGTTGAGGTCCAGGCGCGCCAGTTCGCGGGTCTCGATGCCGTCGACCCGTGCCAGCAGCACCGCCAGCAGGCCGCGGATCAGGCGCGCGTCGCTGTCGGCACGGAAGCGCCAGTGGCCGTCGCGCTGCTCGCCGAGCAGCCAGACCAGGCTTTCGCAACCGTGCACGCGATGCTCTTCCTGGCGTTCGTGTTCCGCGAGCGGCGCCAGGCGCTCGCCCCATTGCAGCAGCAGACGCGCACGCTGTTCCCAACTGGCGGTGTGACCGAAGGCGTCCAGTGCCTCCTGGGCCTGTTCGGGGAGAACCGGGTTCATCGCAGCAACTCCAGTGAGCGGTCGACGGCCAGGAAGAAGCGCTCCAGGTCGTCGGCATCGTTGTACAAGCCCAGCGAGACACGCAGGGCGCCGGGTACCTCGAGGCGTTGCAGCAGCGGCATCGCGCAATGGTGGCCGGCGCGCACCGCGATGCCCTGTTCGCCGAGCAGGTGGGCGAGATCGGCGACGTGCACGCCGTCGACGCAGAAGCTGGCCAGCGCCGCCTGCGGTTCGCCGAGCAGGCTGACGCCGCCGCGCGCCAGCAGGCCGGCGAGCAGGCGGGCGTGGAGGGCGCCTTCGTGGGCGGCGACTTCGGCTTCGTCCAGGGTGGCCAGCCAGTCGATGGTCGCGCCCAGGCCGATCGCCGCGGAAACCGCCGGGGTGCCCGCCTCGAAGCCGAGCGGAGCGGCATGGAAGCTGGCTTCGTGGAAGCCGGTGTGGCGTACCATCTCGCCGCCGAACTGCCAGTGCGCCAGTTGCTCCAGGGCCTGTGGGCGACCCCAGAGCACGCCGATGCCGTCGGGGCCGTAGAGCTTGTGGCCGGAGAATGCGTAGAAGTCGCAGCCCAGGCCCGGCAGGTCGTGGCGTCCGTGGACGCTGCCCTGGGCGCCGTCGACCAGGGTCCAGGCACCGCGCTCGCGGGCCAGCTGGATCAACTCCACCACCGGTTGCCAGGTGCCGAGAACGTTGGATAACTGGCTGATCGCCAGCAGGCGGGTACGCTCGCCGATGATATGGCGGGCCTGCTCCAGGTCGATCACCCCGCGCTCGTCCAGCGGCAACACGCGCAGGACCAGGCCGCGGCGCAGGGCCAACTGCTGCCAGGGAAGCAGGTTGGCATGGTGTTCCAGGGCGCTGACCAGCAGTTCGTCGCCAGGACGGAAATGCCGCTCCAGGCCATAGGCCACCAGGTTGATCGCCTCTGTGGTGCCGCGGGTGAACAGCACCTCGGCCGGGTTGCCGGCGTGCAGCCAGTGGGCGACGCGGCTGCGCGCGGCCTCGAAGGCCCGGGTGGCGCGCTCGCCGGGGACATGTTGGGCGCGGTGGACGTTGGCGGCGCCGCCAAGGTAGTAGCCGTTCAGGGCGTCGAGTACGGCCTGTGGCTTCTGGGTGGTGGCGGCGCTGTCGAGGTAGGTCAGGCCTTCCGCGGCGAAGGCGGAAAAGGCCGGAAAGTCGGCGCGCCAGGGAGACGGCAGGGACATGGCGGACACTGTGCGAGGACGGTTACAGGGGAAAGGGTAGCGCACCCGGCGGCGCTGGCGAGCGCCGTCGGGCGAGCGGGGAGGCGAGCTGGGCTCAGTTGTGCGCGTGCAGCGCTTCGTTCAGCTCGATGGCGGTCTTGTTGGTCTTGCACTCCACCGCACCGTTCTGCGAGTTGCGGCGGAACAGCAGGTCGGGCTGACCGGCCAGGTCGCGGGCCTTGACCACTTTCACCAGAGCGTTCTGCTCGTCGAGCAGGGCGACCTTGGTGCCGGCGGTGATGTACAGGCCGGCCTCGACGATGTTGCGATCGCCCAGCGGGATGCCGATGCCGGCGTTGGCGCCGATCAGGCAGCCTTCGCCGACGCTGATGACGATGTTGCCGCCACCGGAAAGGGTGCCCATGGTCGAGCAGCCGCCGCCCAGGTCCGACCCCTTGCCGACGAACACGCCGGCGGATACGCGGCCTTCGATCATGCCCGGGCCTTCGGTGCCGGCGTTGAAGTTGACGAAACCTTCGTGCATCACCGTGGTGCCTTCACCGATGTAGGCGCCCAGGCGCACGCGGGCGGTGTCGGCGATGCGTACGCCGGCCGGGACCACGTAGTCGGTCATCTTCGGGAACTTGTCGACGGAGAAGACTTCCAGCAGCTTGCCCTTCAGTCGCGCTTCCAGTTGCAGTTCGGCCAGTTCGGCCAGGTCCACCGCGCCGATGTTGGTCCAGGCCACGTTCGGCAGGAGCGGGAAGATGCCGCTCAGGTTCACAGCGTGCGGTTTGACCAGGCGGTGGGAGAGCAGGTGCAGCTTGAGGTAGGCCTCCGGGGTGGAGGACGGCGCGGCGTCTTCCGCCAACAGGGTGGCGACCAGCGGCTTCTGGCTTTCCGCCAGGCGCGAGAGCAGGGCCGACTGAGCGGCGTCGATACCCTTCAGGGCGTCGGCCAGCTGGTAGGCCTGCTGCGAAGTGAAGGTCAGCGCCTGGTTGCCGGCTGCGTAGCCAAGGATCGGTGCGACGGCAGCGACGATTTCGCTCGAAGGCTTGAGCAGCGGCAGCGCGTAGAACACTTCCAGCCAGGCTTCCTGGCGGTTCTGGGTGCCGACGCCGAAGGCCAGGCTGAACAGGGATTGCGACATGTGGGTTTCCTCGAAACGGAGTGGAACGGTCAGGCCGGACGGCGGCTGAGCAGCAGGCCCAGTCCCGCGCTGCCGAGCAGCGCGGCGCAACCGCGGTTGAACAGACGCCGGGCCCGCTGGCCGGCGAGCAGCCGGCCGAGGTGGAGCCCGGCATAGGAATAAAGAGCGATGGCCAGCCATTCGAGCAGCAGGAATGCCGCGCCGAGCTGGGCGAACTGGGCGCCCAGCGGTTGGCCGGGATCGACGAACTGCGGCAGGAAGGCGGTGAAGATCAGGATCGCTTTCGGGTTGCCCGCCGCCACCAGGAACTCCTGGCGCCCCAGGCGCCAGAGGCTGGGACGCGCCGGGCTGGCTTCGTTCGCCAGTGGCTGCGCATCGGCCCGCCACAATTGCACCGCAAGCCACAACAGGTAGGCAGCGCCGAGCAGCTTGATCGCCAGGAACAGCCAGGCCGAGGTGTGCAGCACCAGCGCCAGCCCGGAGGCGGCCAGGGCGAGCATGCCGGCGAATGCCAGCAGGCGCCCGCCGCCGGCCAGCGAGGCGGTGGCGAAACCGTGCCGCGCGGCGTTGTTCAGCGACAGCAGGTTGTTCGGCCCCGGCGCCAGGTTGAGGGCGAAGCAGGCGGGTACGAACAGGGCCCAGGCGATGCTCATGCGGCCTCCCGTTCAGGCCAGCGCGGCGGCGTAGGCGTCGGGCTTGAAGCCGACCAGCGTCCTGCTGCCCAGTTCCAGCACCGGGCGCTTGATCATCGACGGCTGGGCCAGCATCAGCTCGATCGCCTTGGCTTCGTCGAGATCGGCCTTCTGCGCTTCGTCGAGCTTGCGGAAGGTAGTGCCGGCGCGGTTGAGGACGGTCTGCCAGCCGTGCTCCGCGCACCAGCGCTGCAGGTGTTCGCGGTCGATGCCGACGGCCTTGTAGTCGTGGAAGTCGTAGGCGACCTTGTGCTCGTCGAGCCAGGTCCGAGCCTTCTTCATGGTGTCGCAGGCTTTGATGCCGTAGAGAACGTAGGTCATTGCTTCTCCCGAGGCCCGGGTCTTCCCGGGCCCTGCCGATAGGTCGCCGAAAGGTGATCGCCGGATTATGCCACGTCGTTCCGCCCCTGTGCGGTCTCGGGGCTACCGCGCTCGGGAGCGGCGTGACGGCAGATAGCCGTGGACGGGCGGGCGGACAGGGAGCCGGGCTGTTTCCCTGGCCGGGAACGGAGAGAGCGCAGGTTGAACAGGTCGATTCGGCTCGCTGGAGAGCATCCTTACCGGTACTTTCGGAATGCTCCGGTCCGCGCTGTATAATCCTTCCCCCGCCGAGGAGATTTCCCATGAGTTGCATCGGTCGCCAGATAGACCAATTACGCCTGCAGATACCGGGCTTCGCCTGCAAACCCGGCTGCCACGATTGCTGCGGGCCGGTTACCGCCTCGTCGGAAGAGATGGCCCGCCTGCCGCTGAAGAGCGAGGCCGAACACGACGCCGCCCTGGCCGAGTGGAACTGCGTCCATCTCGGACCGAACGGCTGCGAGGCCTATGAGGAACGTCCGCTGATCTGCCGGCTGTTCGGCACCACGCCGAACCTGCCCTGCCCGGAGGGGCAGGGGCCCGAAGTGCCGGTGGCGGAGCAGGTGGAGCGACAGGTGCATGCGCTGATCGCCAGCACTCGCCAGGTGCTGGTGTAGCGGCCTGCCCGCCGCTAGGTTTCCGCGGTCTCGGTGGCGCGGGACTGCAGGGCCGGTTCGAAGGCTGGTTCGGGCCGCGTTTCCTCTAGGGGCATCGGCTCGTCCGCAGAGAGTTTCTGGAGAACCGCGGCGATCCGCTCGATGCTCTCTTCGAGCTCGAGCACCCGGTTGACCATGTACAG
This sequence comes from Pseudomonas sp. 2VD, assembly GCF_005503585.1. Classification (NCBI taxonomy): domain Bacteria; kingdom Pseudomonadati; phylum Pseudomonadota; class Gammaproteobacteria; order Pseudomonadales; family Pseudomonadaceae; genus Pseudomonas; species Pseudomonas sp. 2VD. The sequence continues at coordinate 2,673 of NZ_SCND01000068.1, read as the reverse complement.
GATCATCTCCGGCGAACTCAGGTGCGCCAGCCGCATGGTCGCCTGCAAGTCGTCGTGGCGGTTGTCCCGGTCGGCCATCAGTGTTTCCGCCAGGCTCTTCAGCAACAGCATCTCGGCGCGCCTCATGGGCCGCTGCTCCGCGATTCCGCGGTAGGGGAAAAAGCTCGTTCCATCTCGCGACCTACCCGAAACGACTACATCCAAAGGTGTAATTCTACATTGCCATCACTTCGATCGTCGGACAATAGCCGCGTTCCAGACGCCTTGCACAGGTGACGAACGGGACTCGAAGCGGCCTGGTCTGCATGGCCGGGTGATGGGCGAGTTCCTTGATGCGGGGCGGCGGCTGTTTGGCGCAGGACAAAAAAAGCCCCGCCGGGTAGGCGAGGCTCAGGGGGAGAACAGCGTGCGGGGGCTCGCTGTCCGGGATGAATCGTCGTGGTGCGCTTAGCCGCAGGGCTGCTGCGGACCGCCGGTCATGCTCTCGACGCTGTCCAGCACGGCATGGCCCTTGCCGACCTTCTGCACGTCGTCGACGTCGCGCATGATGCTGCCGCCGTCGCTCATCTGGTTGCGGGTCTTGATCAGGTTGGTGGTGATGTCCAGCAGGCTGCGACCGGTAGCGATCAGGTCATTGGTGGCGCTGGGGGTGCAAGGGGTGTTGGCGGAGGCTACCTGGGCCTGGCCGGGTTGCCCGGGCTGGGTGGTGCGGTAGCCCTGGGTCAGTGCGTTCTGCTGGAGGCAGCCGGAGGTGGCGGCGAACATCGAGGCGAGCAGCAGTGCGGAAGTAAGTCCCTTGCTTGTCATGGCGGCATTCCTTTGTCTGAGTGGGCGCTGCACCCCGTACTCCTTCGGGGCGTCGTCCTGGCCGACGCTACGGCGGGCCTGGACTGAAGGGGAGTGTAGGAGCGTCTCGCACCGCTATGAAATAGCTCGGATGTACTAGTGCGGGAACCTTGGCCGGGCGCCCCGGTCGTCGCCGCGGAGGGGGCGGACGCGCGGGGTAGAGCGGCGGGGCTAGGAAAGACCGTACGGATTGTGCGAATGTCGGATAGCTGCCTACCGATCGCGATGGTGCAATCGGCGCAGTCGCATCGTCCAGGGACGAAGCCGGAGATCCCCGCCCTCATGCAAACCGTGTACACCGTTCTGACCCTGCTGCTGGTCGTCGGCGCCACCCGCCTGGCCGCCCAGTTGCTGCCCTTGCCGCTACCGCTGATCCAGATCGCCGCCGGGGCCCTGCTGGCCTTGCCGTCCCTCGGGCTGCACATTGCCCTCGACCCGGAGCTGTTCCTCTTCCTGTTCATTCCGCCGCTGCTGTTCGTCGATGGCTGGCGCATTCCCAAGCGGGAAGTCTGGCGGATGCGCTGGCCGATCCTGATGATGGCGTTCGGCCTGGTGTTCTTCACCGTGGTCGGCGCCGGCTATTTCATCCATCTGCTGATCCCGGAAATTCCCCTGGCGGCTTCCTTCGCCCTCGCCGCCGTGCTGTCGCCCACGGACGCCCTGGCGGTTTCGGCGATCACCCAGGGGCGGCTGCCCAAGCGCCTGATGCACCTGCTGGAGGGCGAGGCGCTGATGAACGATGCCTCTGGCCTGGTGGCATTCAAGTTCGCCATCGCCGCGGCGATGACCGGCGTGTTCTCGCTGGTAGACGCCAGCCTCAACTTCCTCCTGGTCGCGGTCGGCGGCCTGGCCATCGGGGTGTTCCTCAGCTGGTCGCTGGGCCGCATCCGCGCCTGGATGATCTCCCGTGGCTGGGACGACCCGGCGACCCACGTGGTACTGATGCTGTTGCTGCCGTTCGCCTCCTACATGGTGGCGGAACACCTGGGTGTCTCCGGGATTCTCTCGGCGGTGGCGGCCGGCATGATGCAGAGCTGGGTCGACCTGCTGCCGCGGCAGACTTCCACGCGCCTGCTCAACCGCAGCGTCTGGTCGATGCTGGAGTTCGCCTTCAACGGCGTGGTGTTCCTGCTGCTCGGCCTGCAGTTGCCGGACATCATGAAGTCGGTGGCCAACCACCACGGCGACCTGCTCTGGCGTTCCTCGCTGCTGCTGGCCTACGTGGCGGCGATCACCGCCGTGCTGATGCTGATCCGCTACGGCTGGGTCTATGGCTACTGGAAGTTGTCGCTGCGCATCGACCGCTGGCGCGGCAAGAGCCCGCCCGGGCTGAGCGGCATCTCCCTGCGCCGTCTCTCCGCCCTCAGTGCATTGAGCGGCGTGCGTGGTGCGGTGACCCTGGCGGCGGTGCTGTCGGTACCGATGAGCCTGATGGATGGCAGCGCCTTCCCGCAGCGCGACCTGATCATCTTCATCGCCACCAGCGTGATCCTGATTTCCCTGATCGGCGCGACCATCGGCCTGCCGCTGCTGCTGCGCGGGCTGCCGGCGAGCAACAATGGCGCCCACGAGCGCGAGCGGCGCGAGGCCTGGCGCAAGACCGCGGAGGCGGCGATCCGGGCCCTGGAGAGCGAGGAACTGCCGCAGGTGGAAGGCAACGATGCGGCGAATACTTCGCGGGTCGCCGAGGCGCGTGCGCAGATCATGGCCGAATACCGCCAGTCGCTGGATACCGCACCGACCACCGATGAGGCCCGCGACCAGGCCCAGGCCCTGGAGATCGCCGACAAGGCCTTGCGCCTGAAGGCGTTGCGCGCGCAGCGCCTG
>NZ_SCND01000684.1:0-1058 GCF_005503585.1 Pseudomonas sp. 2VD | reverse complement strand
CGCTTCTGCCAGGGTTCCATGGAGAGGGTGCCGGGGATCGGGTAGCAGATCCGGTCGGCGTCGCCGATGTCGAGACCCAGGCCGGTACTCTCTACGGTGGAGCCGGTGATATCGAGGGCGAACAGGGAAGCGGGGAGATTGATACCTTTTTCGAAGACTTTGTTCAGACTGTTGCGTTCGATCCGCTTGCCGCGAACCACGCCATTCATGTCTGCAATAAGGAGGTCGACGAACTGGACCTCGGGATGTTCCTTGAGGAACTCGCTCGGTTCAGTGAGCTGAACGGCACGCTGGGGTACCGACATGATGCAACACCTTTTTTGTTAAAAATTTCAATCATGCGGGGGGTAGGCTATGAGTCAATCCGAAAGCCTGTGGGATGTCAATAGCCGCCAAAAACGCCCTCTTGTGGGGCGTTGAGGCCGTTTTCAGGGCATTTTCGCCGGACGAAAAGCCGAAAAAAACCTCGCGTCGAAGGGTGTTCAGGAGTGCGTGTTCAATTTTTTACAGGCCTATTGTGTAAAAAAATGAACAACGCTAAGCTCGGCCAAACCCCATAACATCTACAAACAACGGGTGTCTCATGTCTCGCCTGCCGTTAATCGGCGTCACCGCCTGCACCAAGCAGATCGGTCTTCATCCCTACCACATTGCCGGCGACAAATATCTGCGTGCCGTCGCCAACGGCGCTGGCGGTCTCCCGCTGATCATTCCTGCGCTGGGCGAGTCGATCGACCAGGCAGCCCTGCTGGACAGCGTCGACGGCTTGCTCTTCACTGGCTCGCCGTCGAACGTCGAGCCCCGTCATTATAGTGGACCGGCGAGCGAGCCCGGCACCCTCCACGACTCCGACCGCGACGCCACCACGCTGCCGCTGGTCCGCGCCGCCATCGACGCCGGCATTCCGGTCCTCGGCATCTGCCGCGGTTTCCAGGAAATGAACGTGGCTTTCGGCGGCAGCCTGCACCAGAAGGTGCACGAGGTCGGAACCTTCATGGACCACCGCGAGCCGGCCGACCAGCCGCTCGAGGTTCAGTACGCGCCGCGCCATGCCATGC
>NZ_SCND01000683.1:0-1082 GCF_005503585.1 Pseudomonas sp. 2VD | reverse complement strand
GTGTCCTGGATGATCAATTGCGAGGCCGGCGCCTGACTCCACAAATGAAAAAGCCGCCCGAAGGCGGCTTGTTCCGTCGCGCGGCTCACTCGGCGTTGACCGGGGCCTGCACGTCGTTCTTCGCGGTCAGTTCCAGCACCTCGCTGCAACGGCTGCTGACGCTGCGGTACAGCTCGGCGTCGCTTTCCAGCTCTTTCTCGCGAGCCGGGAAGATTTCCTTCAGCTTGGCGCTCCACTCCGGCGAGCGGGCCTGCTCCGGGAAGCAGCGCTCGATCAGGCCGAGCATGATCGAGACAGTCACCGAGGCGCCCGGCGAGGCGCCCAGCAGGGCGGCGATGGAGCCGTCGTGGGCGGCCACCAGCTCGGTGCCGAACTGCAGGATGCCGCCTTTCTTCGGATCCTTCTTGATGATCTGCACGCGCTGGCCGGCGACTTCCAGGCGCCAGTCCTCGGCCCTGGCTTCGGGGTAGAACTTGCGCAGGGCTTCCAGGCGCTGTTCCGGCGACTGCATGACCTGGCCGATCAGGTAGCGGGTCAGGTCCATGTTGTCGCGGGCCACCGAGAGCATCGGCAGGATGTTGCCCGGGCGTACCGACAGCGGCAGGTCGAGGAACGAGCCATGGCGCAGGAACTTGGTGGAGAAACCGGCATAGGGGCCGAACAGCAGGGATTTCTTGCCGTCCACCACGCGGGTGTCCAGGTGCGGCACGGACATCGGCGGCGAGCCGACCTCGGCCTGGCTGTAGACCTTGGCCTGGTGCTGCTTGACGATTTCCGGGTTGTCGCAGCGCAGCCACTGGCCGCTCACCGGGAAACCACCGAAGCCCTTGCCTTCCGGGATGCCGGAAAGTTGCAGGAGCGGCAGGGCGCCGCCGCCGGCGCCGAGGAAGACGAAGCGTGCCTGGATCTCGCGGTCGCCGCCGTTGCGGGTGTCCTTGACGGTGACCCGCCAGCCGTTATCGGCGCGGCGCAGGTGGGTGACCTTCTGGTTGTAGCGGATCTGCGCGCCCGGCTGTTGCGCCAGGTGTTGCAGGAGCTGGTTGGTCAGGGCGCCGAAGTTGACGTCGGTACCGCCCTCGACG
>NZ_SCND01000682.1:0-1093 GCF_005503585.1 Pseudomonas sp. 2VD | reverse complement strand
CAGGACCCGGGCAACGCCCACTTCACCCACCTGGAAGACGTGCACTTCACCTACCGCAAGATCACCTGGACCCACGAAGTCTCCGGCACCTCCGGCTCCGACGACTGGCGCTCCCCGGTCGCCGGCTGAGCCGCGGCCGCCGCACGCGGCCAGCCTCGCTGGCCGTCGTGCCCTCGATGACCCATAGCGCCGTGGCCAGGAAAGCCCGCGCCGGGTCGATGCCGCTTTGTTTGTTGTAGGCAGCTTCCGATCGAGCCTGCGCGCCCTTGTCTCGCCCGCGCCAGGCAGGACAATCGAATCGGTCGCCTGCGCCAGTGAGGGACAACGGATGTTCGCAGCAGCCAACCAGACCCATTTCAGCCTCGCCATCGACGGCCTCGCCCTCGACCTGCAGGTGCTCTCCTTCAGCGGCCGCGAAGCCATCAGCCAGCCGTTCGCCTTCGACCTGGAGCTGGTCGGCGAACGCCCCGTGCCGGACCTCGAAAGCCTGCTGCACAAACCCGCCTTCCTTACCCTCGGGCCCGCCGGCAACGGTATCCACGGCCTGGTGCGCAGCGCCGGACAGGGCGACTCGGGCAAGCGCCTGACCCGCTACCGCATCACCCTCGTCCCGCAACTGGCCTACCTCGCCCAACGCACCAACCAGCGCATCTTCCAGCACCTCACGGTGCCGCAGATCGTCGGCCGGGTGCTGGAGGAACACGGCATCCTCGCCGACGCCTACCGCTTCCAGCTCGGCACCCGCTACCCCGAGCGCGAATACTGCGTGCAGTACGACGAGAGCGACCTGCAGTTCGTCCAGCGCCTGTGCTGCGAGGAGGGCATCCACTTTCATTTCCAGCACAGCGCCACGGCGCACCTGCTGGTGTTCGGCGACGACCAGACGGTGTTCCCGCGGCTCGCGCCGGTGGCCTACCAGCAGGACTCCGGCCTGGTCGCCGACCGGCCGGCGGTCAAGCGCTTCGGCGTACGCCTGGAAACCCGCACCAGCCGCGTCACCCGCCGCGACTACGACTTCGAGAAACCGCGCCTGACGCTGGAAAGCGCCGCCCGCGGCGAAGCCCGGCCGGACCTCGAGGACTACGACTATCCC
>NZ_SCND01000681.1:0-1095 GCF_005503585.1 Pseudomonas sp. 2VD | reverse complement strand
CCTGCAACGCCCGCTGGAGGTTGCCTTCGAGGATTGCAGCGGCCTGCCCGAGGCCGAGCAGGAAGCCCGCCTGCGCGAGGAGGCGCAGCGCGAGTCGTTGCAGCCGTTCGACCTGTGCGAGGGGCCGTTGCTGCGGGTCCGCCTGATCCGCCTGGGCGAGGAGCGGCATGTGCTGCTGTTGACCCTGCATCACATCGTATCCGACGGCTGGTCGATGAACGTGCTGATCGAAGAATTCAGCCGTTTCTACAGTGCCTATGCGACTGGCGCGGAGCCCGGCCTGCCGGTCTTGCCGATCCAGTACGCCGATTACGCCCTGTGGCAGCGCAGCTGGCTGGAGGCCGGTGAGCAGGAGCGCCAGCTGGAGTACTGGCGCGGCAAGCTCGGCGAGCGGCATCCGGTCCTGGAGTTGCCGACCGACCACCCGCGTCCGGCGGTTCCCAGCTACCGTGGCAGCCGTTACGAGTTCAGCATCGAGCCGGCCCTGGCCGAGGCCCTGCGCGGCACCGCCCGACGCCAGGGGCTGACCCTGTTCATGCTGTTGCTCGGCGGCTTCAATATCCTCCTGCAACGCTATAGCGGGCAGACCGACCTACGGGTCGGCGTCCCCATCGCCAACCGCAACCGCGCCGAGGTGGAAGGGCTGATCGGCCTGTTCGTCAACACCCAGGTGCTGCGCTCGGTATTCGACGGCCGCACGTCGGTGGCGACCCTGCTGGCCGGGCTCAAGGACACCGTGCTTGGCGCCCAGGCCCATCAGGATCTGCCGTTCGAACGCCTGGTCGAGGCGTTCAAGGTCGAGCGCAGCCTGAGCCACAGCCCGCTGTTCCAGGTGATGTACAACCACCAGCCGCTGGTGGCCGACATCGAGGCGCTGGACAGCGTGGCCGGCCTGAGCTTCGGCCAGCTCGACTGGAAGAGCCGTACCACCCAGTTCGACCTGAGCCTGGATACCTACGAGAAGGGCGGCCGCCTGTACGCCGCGCTGACCTACGCGACCGACCTGTTCGAGGCGCGGACCGTCGAGCGCATGGCGCGGCATTGGCAGAACCTGCTGCGCGGCATGCTGGAAAACCCGCAGGCCAGCGTCGACTC
>NZ_SCND01000680.1:0-1099 GCF_005503585.1 Pseudomonas sp. 2VD | reverse complement strand
GCCATGATCATCGACACCGCCTTGGAAACCACCGCGGTGGAGATCTGGTTCAGGGCCTGCTGGCTGTAGACTGCGTTCTGCAGGGACAGGCCGGCGGAATGGCTGGCGATCTGCGACGGCGCATAGCCGGCGGTTTCGCTGTTGCTCATCTGCACCGCCTGCACGACTTGACTGTTCAGGGCGCTGGTGTCCGGCGGCGGCGCCTCGGTCTGCTTGAGCAGGCGCTCGCTCATGCCGGCCAGCGGCGAAGGGCGCGACGGCAGCTTCACGTCGCCGTTGGCGGACGCCCTGCCGCCGCTGGCTGGCGTCTGCCGGCCGGCCTCGCCGGGGGCGGCGGCTTGCTCGCTGTCGCCGGATGGCGCGGGCGCGGGCGCGGATTTCTTGCCGAAGCCGAACATGTCTGGGCACTCCTGGGATCAAGGGGCGGGTCAGATACCTTTCTTGTCTTCTATCGCCATGATCATCGACACCGCCTTGGAAACCACCGCGGTGGAGATCTGGTTCAGGGCCTGCTGGCTGTAGACTGCGTTCTGCAGGGACAGGCCGGCGGAATGGCTGGCGATCTGGTAGAGCGCGGCGATGGCCTGGGCCGGGGCTTCGGCGACCACCTTGACGTTGGTCTGGGTGACGGCATCGGTGATCTGGGCATTCACAGCCGTGGGGTCAGCCATGGGACTCTCCTTGAATGGGCAGGTGCTCGTCGGGCAGGGGGCCGGTCGCACGGGCCTCGACTCGCTTGTCAGGAATGAACGCGGCTGCGTCTGTCTTGTGAAACGTCGCCGGCGAAAAAGTCGGCGCTCAGCCGCGAGCGCAGCAACTGCACGCGCTTGCGCACCAGCGGCGGGGCTATGCCGAGCTGGCTGGCGATGTCGGCATAGGGCAGTTCCTCGATGAAGCGCAGTTCGAAGAGCTGCTGCTGTTGGCGCGACAGCGAGGCCAGGGCCTTGTCCACCTGGTCGAGACGTTCCAGCTGCTCCAGGCGTTCCAGCGGCGAGCCGACGGCGGCGAAGCGCTCCAACTGGCCATCGTGCAGGTCGATGCCGCGGTCGATGAGGCGGTCCTCGCGGATCTGGTGGCGCGCGCTGTCCAGGTAGACGTG
>NZ_SCND01000679.1:0-1102 GCF_005503585.1 Pseudomonas sp. 2VD | reverse complement strand
CGTTGTACAGGCCGGAGAACAGCGCCATGGCCACGTCGGTGGCGTCCGAGGCGAGGCGCAGGACGCGGGACTGCTGGGCCAGGCCGAAGCACATGATCGACATGCCCCAGAGCAGGCTGAGCGCCATCAGCCAGGTCGGCTGCGCGGACAGCGGCAACAGCAGCGCCAGGCTGCTGCCCAAGACGAGGATCGCGGCCAGCAGGAAGCCTCGCGGGAAAGCCTCGCTGTAGCGGCTGAAGAGGATCGAACCGAAGATCCCGGCGCCGCCGAACAACAGCAGCAGCAGGGTGGTCGCCTCGCCGCTCATCTGCGCCACCTGCTTGGCGAAGGGCTCGATGTAGCTGTAGGCGGTGAACTGGGCGCTGATCACCACCACGGTCAGCACGTACAGGCAAACCAGCGCCGGGCGTCGGAACAGCATCGGCAGGCTGCGCAGGGAACCGGAGTTCTGGCTTGGCAGCAGCGGCAGGGAGCGCGCCAGGTAGAGCAGGGTCAGCACCGAGAGTCCGGCGATGGCCATGAAGGTGGTACGCCAGCCCAGGGCCTCGCCGACCACCCGCCCCAGCGGGATGCCCAGGACCATCGCCAGGGTGGTGCCGGTGGCCAGCAGCCCTAGCGCCTTGGCCTGCTGTCCCGGCGGCGCCACGCGCACCGCCAGCGAAGCGGTGATGGCCCAGAACACCGCGTGGGCGAAGGCAATGCCGATCCGGCTGAGCATCAGCACCTGGAAGCTCCAGGCCAGCCCGGACAGCACGTGGCTGGCGATGAACAGCAGGAATACCCCGACCAGCAGCTTGCGCCGCTCGATGTTGCGGGTCAGCAGCATCATCGGCAACGAGGCCAGCGACACCACCCAGGCATAGATGGTCAACATCAGGCCGACCTGCGAGGTGGGCATCTCGAAGCTGTGGCCGATGTCGCTGAGCAGGCCGACCGGGACGAACTCCGTGGTGTTGAAGATGAAGGCGGCCAGGGCCAGGGCGATCACGCTCAGCCAGCTGCCGCTGCGGGTTTCGGAGGTGCTGTCCATGGGGCGTTCGGTTCCGGAGCAGGGGGCGGACGGGCAGGTCCCGCGACCCTCGCCACGCACGACGGAAAACGC
>NZ_SCND01000678.1:0-1114 GCF_005503585.1 Pseudomonas sp. 2VD | reverse complement strand
CGCGGCGCGCGCGCTGGCCTCGGCGCAAAGCCACAGCGTGGCGGTGCTGGTGCCGTCGCTGGCCAACCTGCTGTTCATCGAGACCCTCGAGGCGATCCACGCGGTACTGCGGCCGCAGGGCCTGGAGGTGCTGATCGGCAACTTCCACTACTCGCGCAACGAGGAAGAGGACCTGATCCGCAACTACCTGGCCTACCAGCCGCGCGGCCTGCTGCTGACCGGCTTCGAGCGCACCGAGAGCGCCCGGCGGATGATCGAGGCCAGCGGCATTCCCTGCGTGTACATGATGGACCTGGACTCCGGCGCCGGGCTCAATTGCGTCGGCTTCTCCCAGTTGCGCGCCGGCGAGGCCGCTGCCGAGCACCTGCTGGCACGCGGCCGCAGGCGCCTGGCCTACATCGGCGCCCAGCTCGACCAGCGCACCCTGCTGCGCGGCGAGGGGTTCCGCCGCGCCTTGCAAAAAGCCGGCTGCTACGACCCGGGGCTGGAAATCCTTACGCCGCGGCCGTCCTCGGTGGCCCTCGGCGGCGAACTCTTCGTGCAGTTGCTGGCCAGCCAGCCGCAGGTCGACGGGGTGTTCTTCTGCAACGACGACCTGGCCCAGGGCGCGCTGTTGGAGGCCCTGCGCCGTGGGGTCAAGGTGCCGGAGCAGATCGCCGTGCTCGGTTTCAACGACCTGCCGGGTTCGGACTGCACGGTCCCGCGCCTGAGCAGCATCCGCACCCCGCGCGAAGCCATCGGCCGGCGCGCGGCGGAGCAGTTGCTGGCGCTGATCGCCGGCAAGGAGGTGCGCGATAGCGCGCTGGACATGGGGTTCGAGCTGATGGCGCGGGAGAGCACCTGAACCCGCGGCCCGACGGTGCGGCCGTTCAGGGACATGTCGAGGGTTGGGCAGCGCCGCCGGACGGAACGGCTTGCCGGGTAGGGCGAATAGCGCCGCAGGCGCTATCCGCTGTTACGCCGGGTTTCACGGCGGATAACCGCGAGCGGTTATTCGCCCTACGGGGACATGTCGAGGGTTGGGCAGCGCCTCCGGGCGGAACGGCTTGCCGAGTAGGGCGAATAGCGCCGCAGGCGCTATCCGCCGTTACGCCGGGTTTCACGGCGGATAACC
>NZ_SCND01000677.1:0-1135 GCF_005503585.1 Pseudomonas sp. 2VD | reverse complement strand
CTCAGCAGGTAGCCGCCGACGGTCGCCGCCAACCAGAACAGGGCTTGCTTATCGAGACTCATGGCGCGCCCTCCAGCGGCACATCCACTCCACCGACACCGCGGTGACCAGCATCACCAGCAGGGTGCTGAGCATGATCACCAGGAGGATGCGCCAGCCCTCGCTGCGTAGCAGCGCGCCGTAGTCGAGCAGGCTCATCAGCGCCGGGATGAAGAACAGCAACATCTCCGCCAGCAACAGGCCGGCGCCGGCCTGCAGCCAGGCCGGACGCAGCAGGCCGCTGGCGAACAGCAGCAACAGCGCCGCCAGGCCGACCACCCCGCCCGGCAGCGGCAGGCCGATGGCCTTCGCCAGCCAGCCGCCGGCCCACCAGAAGGCGATGAGTACCGCCAGTTCGGCGGCAAGGCGGGACAGACGGCGGACGAGCGGGGGCAACATGGGAAGGGCCTTGGCTGGGAAATCGGGGATGGAGAAAGGATAAGGCCCGGCCTATCATCCCCAAAGCGAATTGTCCGCATGAGAGCCATTCCAGAATGGAATTCCGTCAACTCCGCAGCTTCGTCGAAGTGGTCCGCCAGGGCAGCTTCACCCAGGCGGCTCAGGTCCGCCACGCCAGCCAGTCGACCATCAGCAAGCAGGTCGCCCAACTGGAGCAGAGCCTTGGCGTGCAGGTATTGGAACGCAACGGGCCGCACGTGCGCCTGACCGACGCCGGCGCCGTGGTGTTTCGCCGCGCCGAGGAGATGCTGCGGCTGCGCCGCGACCTGCTCAGCGAACTGGACGACCTCAGCCAACTCAACCGCGGCGAACTGCGCCTGGGCCTGCCATTGCTCGGTGCCGACGCGCTGTTCGCCCAACGCTTCGCCGAATACCGGCGGCGCTATCCGAACATCGCCGTGCACCTGGTGGAAGGCGGCAGCAAGACCATGGAGCAGGCGGTGCTGGCCGGCGAGCTGGAACTGGCCGGCAGCCTCACCCCGGCGGACGACGGCTTCGACTACCAGCCGTTCTGCAACGAACCGCTGGACGTGCTGCTGCCGGCCGGGCATCCCAAGGCCGCTGCCGCCAGCGTCGCCCTCGGCGAACTGGCGGACAGCCCGTTCCTGCTCTACCAGCAGAGCTTCACCCTCAACGA
>NZ_SCND01000676.1:0-1157 GCF_005503585.1 Pseudomonas sp. 2VD | reverse complement strand
GCGCCACCCCCATCTCCCGCTGCTCCTCCTCGCCAATCTCCTTCAACGCCACTTCCCCCACTCCCAGCGCGCGTTCCACGCTGAGTTCGCCGCCCTGGGCGGCGAGCAGGGCCTGGAGGCGTTGGAATTCGCCGCACCAGAGGGTTTCGATGTCGCGGTCGCGCTGGCTGTCGCGGTTGGCGTTGAGGGCGACGGCGCGCAGTTGCAGGCGGCCGTTGTCGGCCTTGCCGCCGACTTCCAGGCCGTAGCCGGGGGTAGCGGGTTTGCGCAGGACGACCCTGCCGGTCTGCGCCCAGGCGGTGGCCATGCCTTCGCGGACTTCGTAGCCGAGGCTGGCGAGGCCCTGGAGCACGGCCTGGCGGCGGGCGAGGGCGGCCTGTTGCTGGAGGTGGGCGGTGAGGATGGCGCTGCATCGCTCGGTGAGTTCGGCGAGTTGCTGCGGATCGCTGTCGGGCTGGCAGGCGGCGGCGCGCTGGAGCAGTTCGGCGTGTTCGGCGGCGCCCAGGGCGGCGACTTCGCTGGCGAGGTCTTGCAGGTGTTCCAGTCGCTGGCGTTGCTGCTGGTGTTCGCGGGCGGCCTGGGCGAGGTCGAGAACCAGGCTGTCGAGCAGCAGGTTGCGGCGCTCCGGGCGCTGTTCGGCTTCGGCGCGGGCCAGTCGCTCGAGGAACGCTTGGGCGCTGGCCTCGCCTTGCAGCAGTTGCAGTTCGGCGATGTGCCGGTCGATGCGCGCCAGGCGCTGTTCGCGCGGGGCGTCCTGTTGCTGGCGGGCGTGCCACTGTTCCAGGGTGATGGGCGCTTCGTCGGTCTTCAGGCGCTGGGCGAGTTCGTGCTGGGCTGCGCTGAGGCGTTCTTCGGCGGGGGCGCTGGCGAGGGCGGCGAAGCCTTGGGCGAGCAGGGCTTCCGCGTCGTCGCGGAGGGCGCCGTTGGCCAGCGCTTGCAGGGTTTGCCGGAGTGCCGCGCTGGCGGCATCGGGCCTGGCGTCGAGGGCCTGGAGCAGGGCGCTGGCGTTTTCCTGGAGGCGGCGGTGTTGCTGGCGCGTTTCCGCGGCCTGGCGAATGGCGCGCTCTTCGCGTTCGGCGAGGTCGCGCTTGAGGAATTCGCTTTCGATCTTCACCTGCAATTGCACATCCAGCCAGCGTTCCTGTTCGAGCAGGGCG
>NZ_SCND01000675.1:0-1159 GCF_005503585.1 Pseudomonas sp. 2VD | reverse complement strand
ATGAACCACTGGGCGATGCCACCCTTGGAGTCGCCCACCAGCAGCGAGATGCCGCCCAGCAGTTGGGTGCTCGCGGTGACCTCGGCGTTGGGGTCTTCCAGCAGCTTGTAGCGACCGTTCAACTGGCGGCTGTGCAGGTCGAACACATCGGCGGTGGCACGTCCGTTGATCACGTACAGCCACTGCTTGCGCGGGTCGAGGTAGATGGCTTTCACCGGTTCGGCGATCTGCGGGAGTTCGATGCGCTCCTCGTCCAGCGTGCTTTCGCCGGTCAGCATGTTCTCTTCGCGAGTCATGCTCAACAGCAGCAGTTGCTTGTCGACGGAGCCAGCCAGCAGCAGGCTGTCGTCGCCGGCATTGATGCTCACATGCTCCAGCGGGCGGCCCTGCGGATCGAGACCGATCGGGGTCTCGCCGTAGGGGAAGGCGATCTCCGGGGTGATGGTCTTCTTGTTGTCCGGGTAGGTGACCTTGTAGGTGTGCTGGAACACCAGCACCTGTCCGTTGGACAGGCCCAGGGCGACCGTCGGGCTGCCCGGCTGGTCCTGGGCGATCGAGCGGATCTCGCTGCCCGCCGGAAGCGGCAGAGCGACACGCTTCAGTTCGACACCGGTCTTGGCGTTGAAGAAGAGGATCTCGCCCTGGCCGCCAACGCGCATGGCCACCTGGTTCTGCTCCTCGATGCTGAGCAGCAGGGGCACCTGCGCCTGCTGCATCCAGGCCGGAGTCAGCGCTTCGCGGGTCTCCAGGTCGGCGCCGCGGAACAGCGGGAGCACGACGTAGGCCAGGTAGAAGAAGATCAGGGTGATCGCCGCCAGCACGGCCAGGCCGCCGACCAGCACGTACCAGCGGGTCAGGCGGTCCTTGAGGGCACGGATGCGGCGCTTGCGTTGCAGGGCTGGCGTATTGAAGTCAATCCGCTCGGGAGCAAGGGAGGAGTTCATCGGGGAGTTGGCCATGTCGTTCATGGGGTGACACCCTAAAGGCTCTGTATGACAGACAGATGACAGCAACATGACGCAACAAAGCCCGCCAGCAGAGCCTCGCTGGCGGGAAAGGCCGGCGGGTCCTAGCGCCCGCCGGCAGAGCCTTCATGCCTGGACGGCCCATCGCTGGGCCATCCGCTCAAGTCACTGGATTACAGGCCCAGTTCCTTGAT
>NZ_SCND01000067.1:0-20951 GCF_005503585.1 Pseudomonas sp. 2VD | reverse complement strand
GCGCATGCGCCGCCGGCATTCACTCGTAACGCAGCGTGTAGGTCACGGCGCCGAGTACCGGACCGGGCGTCACGGTCGCCGCTTCGGAGACGTACTGCACCGCGTAGTCGTAGCTGGTGCTGGTGGCTCCGTTGGCGAGCACGATGTCGCCGGCGGGCACCGCCGCGCCGCCGGCCAGGTCGACCGGGTTGCCGCCGACGCTATCGAGCAATTGCAACGCCACGCCCGTCGCGCCGCTGGCGGCGGTGTTCACCAGATTCCCGGCGGCGCTGGGGTTGGTGGCCTGGAACAGGGTGGTGAAATGCTCGTCGGCCGTCGGCGCGACGCAATCGGTGAGTTGCAGGGTGAAGGCGGTTTCGCCGGCGCTGCGGCCCACTGCGCCATCGAGGGCGCTCACCGGTACGCTGTCGAGGATCACCGTGGGGTCGGTGAAGCCGTTGACCGCGACCTGGCAGGTCTGGTCGGTCACTTCGCCGCTGAATGTGATAGTGTTTGCCGCCATCGCGGTTCCCGAAGCGGCAATTGCCGCAAAGGCCAATACCACTGCGCATGGGTTCGAAGTTCTGGTCATGCCTATGTTCCTTGTGTGAGGCAATAATCGTCCACCCGCCTTTTATTTCGGCCGGGAACGCGGTAAAGACTCGAACGAGTTCAAATCGATAATCAGTGGTGCGAACCACCGATATAAGTATCCCGTGCACAGGCGTCGAGGTGAACGCCGAACGGCGGACTTATAAATCCGTTCGAGTGCCCGCCATTCGGGGAATTGCCTCTTTTCGCAGGGTACCGCCGCCTCTTCGCGCTATCCGTCGACATTGCAACGCTTGTATTTCCGACTATGGAACTCTGGCATCCCGGCCTCTCTTGCTTGTCTTCGCCAGTTTGGACTTATAATAAAAACCGCCATCCGTGTAATGCATGGATGGTGCCATGCAGTTAACTTCCAAGTTGGAAGTATGCACTTCCCTGTTATTCAACGAATAATTACCGTCGACTTTTCCCGGGCAATTTCCATGTTCACCCGCAGGCGCTTCTCCTTGCGCAGCAAGCTTTTTCCGCCGCCGCTCAGAAGTCCGGTGCGCAGACGAGTGCCAACGGCGGCGTGCGCACTCTCGTTGCAAGTGGGCGCTGCGCCGATGCTGTTCGGAGAATCCGTCTTGCGACAAGTCAACAACTCGAACCACGGCTTCGCCTAGCATTGAAAAAGTTCCTGCACGACAGTTGTCGGGCCTGTTGGTCGTCGCTCTACCAAGTGCCTGGACATATTTCCGTTATCCACTGATTCGGAGTCCAACGTCGCCGAACGTGCCGGCTGCCGCGACTCTCGAAAAAATAGCCTGGAGAAACTCCGAAACAAACATTGCACATGGACCGTCGTCGCAACGGTCTCCCTCAATAGTTATTAAAAGAAGAGGTTCGCACCCATGGCAGGCAAGCATTACCAGGATGCCGATGTGCATGCCGCAACCCTATCCCGCCTCCGACTGGTATTCCGGAACTTCGAGCGCGTCTGTGTCGCCTTCTCCGGTGGCAAGGACAGCTCGGTCACCCTGCAATTGGCGCTGGACGTGGCACGCGAGTTGGGACGCAGCCCGGTGGACGTACTGTTCATCGACCTGGAGGGGCAGTACCAGGCCACCATCGATCACGTCAGCGAGATGCTCGGGCGTCCCGACGTACGCCCCTGGTGGGTCTGCCTGCCACTCAACCTGCGCAACGCCTCCAGCCTGGAGGAACCCTACTGGTGCTGCTGGGAGCCCGGCGCCGAGGCCGACTGGGTGCGCCCGCTGCCGAAGCACCCAGGGGTGATCAGCGACCCGGGGTTCTTTCCCTTCTACCGCTACCGCATGGAATTCGAGGAGTTCGTCGCCGGCTTCAACGCCTGGCTGGCCAGGGAGATGCCTACCGCGTTCCTGGTTGGCATCCGTTCGGACGAATCGCTCAATCGCTACCTGGCGGTCAAGCGCAGGAGCCGGGCGAAACAATGCGCCTGGACGCCGCCGGGCGGCTCCGCGCCGCTGGCCTGGAGCGCGCGCGACCGGGCCAACCCGCAGGCGGTGAGCTTCTTCCCGATCTACGACTGGCGTTTCGAGGACCTCTGGCGCTGCGTCGCCGACCATGGCTACGCCTACAACCGCCTCTACGACCAGATGTACCGCGCCGGCGTGCCGTTCTCGCAGATGCGCATCTGCCAGCCCTATGGCGACGACCAGCGCAAGGGCCTCGACCTGTTCCACCGGATCGAGCCACGCACCTGGTTCAAGGTAGTCCGGCGCGTCGCCGGCGCCAACTATGGGGCGCGCTATTGTCGCCAGCGCTTCCTCGGCTACCGTGGCGGCCTTGGCCTGCCGCCCTCCTTCGGCACCTGGCGCGAGTACAGCCAGTTCCTCCTGCGCAGCATGCCGCCGCCTCTGCGCGGCATCTACCAGCGGCGCATCGAGCGTTTCATCCTCTGGTGGAAGCAGCACGACTATCCCCTTGCCATCTGGCCGGACGCGGGGATCCCGGCCCTGGAGAATCGTCGCAAGCAGCCGTCCTGGCGGCGTATCGCGCTATCCCTGCTGAAGCAGGACATGGCCCGCTCGCTGTCCTTCGGCTTCTCCCAGGCCGATATCGACAGACTGGTCCCCGGTCGGGAGAAGCGCTCGTGATCCGCCCGCAAGACTGCGAGATCCTGCAGTGGCGCTCGTTCGACGACGAGGCCGCCTTCTTCGCCAGCATGGGCCGCTTCTTCGCCAGCGCCCGGGTGCGCCGCGAATGCGGCGGCTACCCGCTGAGCGACGGTCCCTACCACCGCTGGTTCGTGCTCCGCCGCCAGGGGGACACGCGGATACTGGGGTTCGTCAGCCTGGAGCAACATCCCGACGTGGTTCGCCTGCGCGATGCCTACCTGCGTGCGGAAGCGCGCGGTCGCGGGCTGTTCCGCACCCTGCGCGAGCGGGTCCTCGGACATGTCGACCAACTCGGGCTGGCCTGTACCACCCGCGCGCCCCAGGCCTGCGCGCGCCTTCTCGAACCGCACGGCTTCGCCGTGCATTCCACCCGGGGTAGCTGGGTGACGCTCATGAGGAAAGCCCATGGCACAGACAAAGACACTGACGGAGCGGGCCGAGGCGCTGTTCGGCGAACTGCACGGGTTGCCGCTTGCCGAGCGGATTGAAGCCATCAACCGGATCCGCCGGCTGCTCCACGCGCACAGTCCGTTCGCCGAAGAGCCGGTCGATTGCGTGCAGTGGGTGCGTGCCGAGCGCGTCGCCGGCAACGACTACAACCCCAATACCGTCGCGCCGCCGGAGATGCGACTGCTGAGGCTGTCCATCGAGTCCGACGGATTCACCCAGCCCATCGTCGCCTATCCGCAGGCCGACGGGCGCTACGAGGTGGTCGACGGCTTCCACCGCCTGCGCGTGGGCAGCGCCAAGGGCGCGCTGCGCCAGCGTCTGCACGGCTACCTGCCGATCGCCGCGATACGCGCCGGGCGCGAAGGCGACAGCGAGCGCATCGCCGCCACCATCCGCCACAACCGAGCACGCGGCGTGCACGGCGTATTGCCGATGACGGCGATCGTGGTGACCCTGCTCAAGGCCGGCTGGAGCGAGGCCGACGTGGCCCGCGAACTGGGCATGGACAATGACGAGGTGCTGCGTTTCAAGCAGGTTTCCGGATTGCCCGAGCTGTTCCGCGAACACGTGTATTCCCGCTCCTGGGAGTAGCGGGCGGCGCCGTCGGCCGCACCGCTCGCCCAGGCTCAGGCCGCGCCGGTGGTCAGGCTGATGTGCTTGTACTCGACGAAGTCGTCCAGGGCGGCGACCCCGTTCAGCCGGCCGAGGCCGGACTGGCGGTAGCCGCCCTCCTCGAATTCGTCGTAGACCTTGGCCCAGTCGTTGATCCACACGGTGCCGGCGCGGATCTTCCGCGCCACCCGGAAGGCACGCGCGACCTCGCGGGTCCAGACCCCGGCCGCCAGCCCGTACTCGCTGCGGTTGGCCAGGGCGACGCCCTCCTCCTCGCGGTCGAATACCTGCAGGGTCAGCACCGGTCCGAAGGTTTCCTGTTGCACGATGTCCAGGTCCGGATCATCGACCTCCAGCAGGGTCGGACGGTAGAAGGCGCCGGCCGCCAGCTCGCCCTCGGTTACCGGGCCGCCGCGGACCACCACCCGCGCGCCGGCGGCGATGGCCTGGCGTACGGCTCGCTCGACGCGCTCGACGTTGGCCTTGTCGATCAGCGGCCCCATGTCGCTGCGCGGGTCCGCCGCCGGCCCCACGCGCAGGTTTTCCAGGCGCTGCGCCAGGCGTTCGCGTAGCCGTTCGGCAACGCCGCGCTGCACCAGCAGGCGCGAACCGGTCATGCAGAACTGCCCGGCGAACACCGTCAGCGACTTCTCCAGCACGGGCAAGGCGGCGTCCAGGTCGGCGTCGTCGAACACCAGGTGCGGTGTCTTGCCGCCCAGTTCCAGGCCGAAGCGCTTCAGGTGCCGCGCGCCGGAGGCGGAAATCGCTCGTCCGGTGGCGCTCGAGCCGGTGAAGCTGATCACCGGCACCTCGGCCGCGTCGATCAATCGCCGGGCGCCTTCGGAACCCGATTCGCTGAAGATGTTCACCGCCCCGGCAGGCAGCGACGGCGCTTCGGCGATGATCCGCGCGACCAGGGCGTTGGTCTGCGCGGTCTGCCCCGGCATCTTCACCACCGTGGTGGTACCGGCGGCCAGCGCCGGCGCCAGGGAGCGGATCATCAGCACCACCGGTGAATTCCACGGCACGATGATGCCGGCGACGCCCATCGGCTCGCGCAGCACCAGCGACACCACGTCGGGGCGCGGCGTGCCGCTGGCGCCCCGTTCGCTGCGCGCCAGGCCGGCGTAGTAGCGCAGCTTGCCCGGCACCATGCCGACCTCGAAGGCAGCCTCGGGCTTGATCTTGCCGTTCTCCAGGGCAAGCAGGTCGATGAGCGCATCGGCATGCCGCTCGAAGGCCGCGGCGATTTCCTCCAGGGCTGTCGCGCGCAGCGCGTGGTCGTCCTTCCAGGGACCATCTTCGAAGGCGCGCACAGCGGCGGCGATCGCCGCATCGGCCTCGGCCCGCCCGCCGTCGGCGTAGGTGCCGATCGGCTGGCCGCTGGCCGGGTCGAAGGATTGTCCCCGCTGCGCGGAATCGAGCCATGCGCCGTCGATCCAGTGTCTGGCGTGTCCGTTCATCTGCAAGTTCTCCTGGGTCGGTCAGGCGATGCGCTGCGCGAGGTGCTCGGCAACGGCGATGGTGGTGATGTTGGTGGCCACCGAAATGGCATCGGGGAAGATCGAGGCGTCGATCACCCGCAATCCTTGCAGGCCATGCACCCTGCCCTCCAGGTCGACCACCGCCCAGCGCTCGCCGGCACGGCCCATCGGCGCGCTGGAGGTCGGGTGGTGGTAGGTATCGAGGGTGGCGCGGATCGCCGCTTCGATCTGCGCATCGCTGAGTGCCTCGGGCCCTGGTCCGAGTTCGGCGTGGATCAGCCCGGCGAGCGGTTCGCTGCGGCCTATCCGGCGCGCCAGCTTGACCCCTTCCAGCAACCGCGCGCGGTCTTCGGCCTCGGCGAGGAAGTTCAGGTCGATCAGCGGCGCGACGGCCGGGTCGCGGCTGGCCAGACGCACGCTGCCCAGCGATTGCGGCCGGGTCAGGGCCACGGCGAGGACGAAACCGACCCCGGTCGGGCTCATTTCGGCGGGGAACAGGTGGGTGGCGGTGATGTGCAGGTCCAGCTCGCCGTTCTGCGCCCGCGAGCTATGGGTCCAGAGCTTGGCGCCGATCACCGGCGACTGCGCGCCGATGCGCTCCGGCCGGGCGGCATAGGCGTTGTAGTAGAACGGATGGTCCTTGAGCCGGCGGCCCACCGGCAAGTCGGCAAGCAACGGGATCGACAGCGCCTTCAGCTCGTCGGCCGGGCCGACACCGGAGCGCAGCAGGATCGCCGGGCTGCCGTAGGCGCCGGCGCTGAGGATCACTTCGCCGGCGTGGATTTCCTCGCCGGAGGCCAGGCGCACGCCCACCGCGCGCTTACCTTCGAAGAGCACCCGGTCGACCAGCGCGTCGCCGCGGATCGACAGGTTGGCGCGGCCGCGCACGGCGTTGTCGAGATAGGCCATGCCGGTGTTGACGCGCACACCGTTGACGACATTCATCGGGTACGGCCCGACGCCGTTGGCGTCGGCGCCGTCGAAATCGGCGATGGCCTTGAAACCGTTGGCCAGGGTGGCGTCGACGAAGGCCCTCTGCATCGGCGAGAGATCGGCGCGGCTCAGTTGCCGCACCGGCAGCGGTCCGTCCCCGCCGTGCAGGGCCGGGTCGCCGCCCTGGCGGGTCTCCAGGCGGCGGAACGCCGGCAGCAGGTCGTCGTAGGACCAGCCCGGCAGGTTCCAGCGGGCGAAGTCTTCGCGCCGCGCGCGGATCGCCACCGCGCCGTTGATCGCCGAGCTGCCGCCGAGGACCTTGCCGCGGATCGCATGGATCGGATGCCCGATCGCCCCCGGTTGGGACTGGTAGCCCCAGTCGCTGGCGGGGTCGCCGCCGACGCTGTCGCTGCTGGCGATGATCCTGGGGTAGTCCCAGGCCGGATAGGCCTGGCCGGCTTCCAGCAACAGTACCCGGCGGTCGCCGCGCTCGCTCAGGCGCCGGGCGAGGACCGCGCCGGCGGAGCCGCCGCCGACGATCAGCACATCGATCCTGCCGCCATCGAAGGCCTTGCGGGGCGTTTCCGCCGTGGCGCTGGCCACGCCGGGCGCGCCGCCGAGCAGCGAGCCCAGGGCGAGCGCGGCGGAGCCGGCGACGGTCTGCGCCAGCAAGGTGCGGCGCGCCGGGTTTTCGGGTTGGTGCATGGGGTTCTCCCGTATCCAGATCGATTGACGGGAGCAACGCTATGCCCGGCGCGCCCTCGGCGACAGACAGCGGAAGGCGAACCGCTGGTTCGGTTTTTCCGAACTCAGCCCGGCGGCAACAGGCCACGCTCGATGAGCGCGCGGTCCCAGGGCGCCGGATCGCCGATTTCCTCTTCGAGGAACTGGCCGAGGACGAGGATCTTCCGGGGCGTCCGTTGGGTCTTGCGGTAGACCACGGAAACCTGCCCGCCGTCCGGCGAGTAGCCAGGCAGGACCGGCAGCAGCTCGCCGGCCAGCAAGGCATCGGCGGCCAGGAAGCTCGGCAGGATCGCCAGGCCGAGCCCGGCGCGCGCACCTTCGAGCAACTGGTGCCCGGAGTCGGTGCGCATCCTCACCCGGATGCGGAACGAGGCCGGTTCGCCGTCCACCGGCAGACAGAGCATGCCGCCGGGCTCGCGGTTGTAGTAGACCAGCCCGTCGTGCGCCTGTAATTCCTCGGGATGCTGCGGCACGCCATGCCGCGCCAGGTAGGCGGGACTGGCGCAGAGCAGGTGGCGGTTGGCGGTGATCGGCCGCGCCACCAGGCAGGAGTCGTCCAGCCGGCCCATGCGCAGGGCCATGTCGAAGCGCGGTTCCTGGAGGTTGACGAAACGATCGTCGGCCTGCACGTCCACCCGCAATTGCGGATGGCGCTCGGCGAAGCGCGCCAGCAGCGGCGCCAGGTAGCGCGGAGTGAAGGCCAGCGGCGCGGAGAGGCGCAACTGGCCACGCAGGTCGTCGTCGGCGTCGAGCACCGAGGCTTCCGCCTGCTCCAGCTCCTGTAGCAGGCGGCAGGCGTGTTCGTAGTAGGTGCGACCGGGGTCGGTGAGGCTCAGCGGCCGGGTGCGGTTCAGCAGCACCCGGCCCAGGCGCCTCTCCAGTTGCTGGATCCGCTGGCTGACTTGCGACTTGGTGGTGCCCAGGCGGCGGGCGGCTTCGGAGAAGCTACGGGCGTCAACCACGCTGACGAAGGTGGTCATTTCGGCAAACTTGTTCATCGGTGTCCTTCTGCGATCCGCCCCCGCGGCCCCCGATCATACGCTTTCCGCCGCCGCTATCCGCGCCTCGGCGACCCGGCGCAGGCGCTGCATGGACTCCTCCGACTCGCGCTCGATGCGCCGGCGCAGCAGGAACAGGTTGGCCAGGCGCATTGACCAGCCATCGAAGCGGTATTCCAGGGTGCGCACGAAGCGGGTGCCGGCCGCGCTCGGCTGGCATTCGTAGCTCAGGCGCAGGTGCAGGCCGTGGTCGCCACGGGCGTTGGCGCGCCAGAGGCGGCCCGGCTGGTACTCGACCACCGTCCAGGACAAGTGCCCGGCGCGGCCGCCGGCGTGGATGTCCTCCTCGAAGCGCGCGCCGGCCGGCAGCGGGCCCGAGGCGCCGTCGACCCGCAACGACGAGGGATGCCATTCCGGCCAGAGTGCCGGGCTGGCGGCGTAGGCGAGGGTCGCCTCGGGCCCGCGGGCGATCTCGATTCGGTGCTGCATGCGGGTCATGGCGCGCTCCTCGGCGGTTTCCGCTTCCCAGTGGAGGGTGCCGTAGCACCAGTCCATCAACGGGAAGACCAGGTTGAAGTTGTGCGTCTGCATCAGCTCGCGACGGTGATGCAGTTCGTGCAGGCGGCGCATGTGGCGGATCCACGGCAGACGGCTGAGCGGATGCTCCGGCGGCAGGTGTTCGCAGGCGTGGAAGATCTCGTAGCTGAGGTAGCCCAGCAGCAGGGTCGCGGCGAACAGCGCGGCGAGGTTGTCGTTCAGCAGGCCGAGCAGGCTCCAGGCGAGCAGCGCGCCGAGGCTGAAGACCACCACCAGCCAGGCCGGGAACAGGATCACCCGCCAGTCGCGGGCCTGTTCGTAGCGCATCTGGCCGGCGACGAAGAAGCTGTGGTGGTCGCCGGTATGGCGCTTGTAGAACATCCGCCCCAGCGGGTGCTTGTGGTGGCCGAGGGACTTGTGGATGCGGTACTCGCCCCAGTTGAAGAACACCAGCGCGGCCGGCACCGTCAGCCATTCCAGCAGGCTCGGCTGCTCGAGCCGGGAGAGGAAGAAGACGATCCAGGCGCCGCCGTAGGCGAGGACGAAGCCGGCGTGCAGCCAGGGGTTGTAGCCGGGCCGGATGGCCGCGCGGTACTGCTGGCGAAAGGGTTGGGGATCGAAGGACATGGTCGGCATCTCGCGTGTGATTGTTATTGGCTGGGCCGCGAACCGGGCCGATCCGCCGGGGCGGAAGGGCTTGCATTCGAGTGTAGCGATGCCAGTCTTATCAGGGTAATGGATAAATAGAATGAGGATTATTCATGAAGCT
Source organism: Pseudomonas sp. 2VD (assembly GCF_005503585.1). Lineage (NCBI taxonomy): Bacteria > Pseudomonadati > Pseudomonadota > Gammaproteobacteria > Pseudomonadales > Pseudomonadaceae > Pseudomonas > Pseudomonas sp. 2VD. The sequence goes on along the minus strand of NZ_SCND01000067.1, from coordinate 11,752 downwards.
GAACTTGCAGCAGCTCGACCTCAACCTGCTTCTGGTCTTCGATGCCCTGATGCGCGAACGCAACCTGTCGCGCGCTGCGATCCGCCTGCATCGCAGCCAGCCGGCGGTGAGCAACGCCCTCGCCCGCCTGCGCGAACAGCTCGACCAGCCGCTGTTCCGGCGCACCGCCAAGGGCCTGGAACCCACCGCCGCCGCCCTCGCCCTGTACGTGCCGGTGCGCCAGGCCCTGCATCTGCTGCAGGCCGGCCTTGGCTCCCAGGAAACCTTCGATCCGCACACTGCGCGGACCTTTCGCCTGACGATGAACGACTATGCCCAGTTGCGCCTGCTGCCGGGCCTGGTGACCCGCTTGAAGACCCTGGCCCCGCAGGTGACGCTGGAGGTGCGGCCCGACGAAGGCGCCTCGATCCCGGCGCAGCTGGCCAGCGGCGAACTGGACCTGGCGATCGACTACCTGTACTTCGACGAGCCTGAGCTGGCCTACCGGCCGGTCGGCGAGGAACGCCTGGTGGTGATCGGCCGCCAGGGCCATCCGGCCTTCCGCGGCGGCCTCGACCGCGCCGCCTACGAGGCCGCGCAGCACGTCTCGATCCTGCCGCGGGTGGGTCGCGGCAGTCCGCTGGAGATCGTCCTCGGCTCGGCCAGGGTGCAGCGCCGGGTGCAATTGCTGGTGCCGCACTACCTGACCATCCCGGCCATCGTCGCCAGCACCGAGCTGCTCGGCACCGTGCCGCGCCGCCTGGCCGAGCGTTTCGCCGGCAGCCATGGTCTGCAACTGGCGGACGTCCCCTTCGAGATGGCTCCGGTGCAGGTCAACCTGATCTGGCATCGCCAGCAGGAAGCGACGCCCGGCCTGCAATGGCTGCGCGAGCAGATCGTGCAGATCGAACAGGGCTGAGTCGCAGGTTGCGCGCCAGGATCAGTCTTCCGTCACTTTCGATCATTGAGCGAGGCCTTTCCCGCGCCCTATGGTGAGGCTGCGCCCCGCTGCCGGTCCCCGGCCGCCCCGGGGATACAGTCCAGCACCCGCCAGAGGAGCCACCGTATGACCAGCCTGCCGCTCGAAGCCAACGCCGCCGCCACCCTCGCCGAATGGCACGGGCTGATCGCCCGCCGCGACCTCTCCGGGTTGCCGCGCCTGCTGCATCCCGACGCCGTGTTCCGCTCGCCGATGGCGCACAAGCCGTATGCCGGCGCGCCGGTGGTCTCGATGATCCTGAATACCGTGCTCACGGTCTTCGAGGATTTCGCCTATCACCGCCAGTTGGCCAGCGCCGACGGCCGCAGCGTGGTGCTGGAGTTCAGCGCGCGGGTCGGCGAACGCGAACTGAAAGGCATCGACATGATTCGCTTCGACGACGACGGCCGGATCGTCGACTTCGAAGTGATGGTCCGTCCCATGAGCGGCCTCCAGGCCCTCGGCGAGGAAATGGGCCGGCGCCTGGCGCCCTATCTGGCCGCGAGCAAGGCCTGAGGCGGAGGAACCTGCCATGACCCGCATCACCGAAGTCGTGGTCGAGCGTCGCCAGCTCGCCACCGCCGCCCTGCGTACGCGCAACCTGCCCGCCCCGGAGGCGCTGGCGGAAGGCCAGGCGCTGCTGGCGGTCGGCGAGTTCGCCCTGACCGCCAACAACGTCACCTATGCCGCCCTCGGCGATGCCCTGCGCTACTGGGAGCTCTTCCCGGCCGGCGAGGGGCTGGGCATCGTCCCGGTCTGGGGCTTCGCCGAGGTGCTTGCCTCGCGCTGCCCGGGGGTCGAACCGGGCGAGCGCTTCTATGGCTACTATCCGATGGCCAGCCACCTGCTGGTCGCGCCGGCGCAGGTCCGCGGCAGCGGCTTCGTCGACGCCAGCGAGCACCGCCGGAACCTCCCGTCGGTCTACAACCAGTACCTGCGCTGCAGCAGCGACCCGCTCTACCGGGCCTCCGACGAGGCCCTGCAGATGCTCCTGCGGCCGCTGTTCACCACCTCGTTCCTGCTCGACGACTTCCTCGCCGAGCATGCCTTCTTCGGCGCCACCGACCTGCTGCTGAGCAGTGCCTCGAGCAAGACCGCCATCGGCCTGGCCTTCCTCCTCCAGCGCAATCGTGCGCAACGCGGCCAGGACTACCGCATCGTCGGCCTGACCTCCGCGGGCAACCGCGCCTTCGTCGAAGGCCTGGGCTGCTATGACGAGGTCCTGGCCTACGACCGCCTGGACGCACTGGACACCAGCGGAGACGCGCTGAGCGTGGATTTCGCCGGCAACGGCGCCCTGCTCGGCCAGTTGCACCAGCGCCTGGGCGACCGCCTGCGCTACAGTTGCCTGGTCGGCGCCGCCCATTGGGACCAGCGCGGTGGCCTGCCGAAGGCGCTGCCGGGTCCGACGCCGAAGCTGTTCTTCGCCCCGGCGCAGGCGGAAAAACGCCTCAAGGACTGGGGCGGCGCGGCGTTCCAGGCGCGCCTGGCGGAAGTCTGGGGCGAGTTCTCGGCCTTCGTCGGCGCCTGGATCCAGGTCCGCCACGGTGTCGGCGGCAGCGAGGTGCTGGAGGTCTACCAGGACCTGCTGGCCGGGCGCTCGGCACCGCAACTGGGCTACATCCTTTCCCTCGACGGCGGCTGAGGCCGCCGTTCTATACTGCTGGACGGAGGTGGCGAACCCGTCGCGAACGACGAAGCGGGTTCCACCCATGGCGTCGGCGGCGCCCTTGCGCCGTCGCTTCGCGGGGGGATGGAGAGATACCGTCCATGAACCGAGCCAAGCTCTACCTCTGCTGCGTCGCACTACTGCTGGTGCCGGCCATCGCCGGTGCGGCGACTGCCGACTACGTCTACGGCATGCCGCTGGACGTGGCCAGGGTGCTGAGCGTCGACGAGGCGCCCAGCGATACCTGCCAGGTGGTGCGCGCCACCCTGGTGTACCTGGACTCCCACGGCGAGCGCCAGGTGTTGCACTACCTGAAGCAAGCGCGTGCGTGCAGCGACGAATGAAACGACGGAGGAAAGGACGAACGGTCAGGGTTGTCGTTTCATTTCACGAAATTTTCACCGCTGACATGGATACTGGAACCAGCTGAAGGACCAGCGCCCCATTGCATAGAGCCCACCATCGAGTGGGCTTTTTGCATTCCGGGCCGCGTATCGCCTGGCGTTTGGCTCAATCCCGCTCTTCCCTGCGCAGCAGTTCGCGCTTGCGCTCCACGCCCCAGCGGTAGCCGGAAATGTCGCCGTCGCGACGTACCACCCGGTGGCAGGGAATCGCCACTGCGATCCGGTTCGCCGCGCAGGCCTGCGCCACCGCGCGCACCGCTCGCGGCGCGCCGATCCGTTCGGCGATCTGCGCATAGCTCGCCGTGCTGCCCGGCGGTATTTCCCGCAGTGCCTGCCAGACCCGTTCCTGGAACGCCGTACCGCGTACGTCCAGCGGCAGGTCCAGTCCCAGTTGAGGCGACTCGACGAAGCCCACCACCTGCGCCACCAGCCGTTCGAAGTCGGCGTCGCCGCCGAGCAGCTGGGCGCGCGGGAACTGGTCCTGCAACTCGCGCAGCAACGGCTCCGGCTCCTCGCCGAGGAGGATCGCGCAGATGCCGTGCTGGCTCTGCGCCACCAGGATCGCGCCCAGCGAGCACTGGCCGATGGCGAAACGGATCGCCGCGCCGGCGCCGCCATCGCGGTAATCGCGCGGGCGCATGCCGAGGCGTTGCGACGAGGACTCGTAGAAGCGGCTGTTGGAGTTGAAACCGGACTCGTAGATCGCCTCGGTCACCGAAGCGGATGCCTGGCCCAGGCGCTCGCGCAGGCGCCGGGCACGATAGGCCGAGGCGTAGGCCTTGGGCGTCAGGCCGGTTTCGGCCTTGAACAGACGATGGAAGTGGAACGGACTCATGCCCAGTCGGGCGGCCAGCGCCTCCAGTGCCGGCGGCGTCTCCGCCGTCTCGATCATCCGGCAGGCCTGCGCCACCCGCTCGGCGCGCTGCTCCGCCGCCAGGCTGCGGTCGCCGGCGGCGCGCCGGCTGGGCCGATAGCCGGCGGCCTCGGCGGCCTCGGCAGTGGCGAAGAACTCGACGTTCTCGCGCCTGGGCCGACGCGCCGAGGAACTCGGGCGGCAATAGACCCCGGTGGTCTTCACCGCATAGACGAACGCCCCGTCCGCCGCCGCGTCGCGCGCCAGCACGGCGGCCCAGCGCTGTTCGTCGGTGTGGTAGGCGTTGCAAGGATCGGGCTGCTGGCTCATGGCGTTTCCCCTGTGGGAGCGGATGATGCCCGCAGACTAATTCGCCGTTCAAGCGCAAGAACTCCGGTTCTTGCGCTTGAATTCGAGCGAGGCCGTGCGCCCGGCTTCGGCAGGCGCGGGAGGCCGCCGGCTTGCCTACCCATCGCCAGGCGCCATAATGGCCCGCTCGAACCGGCGGAAGGACTGGGAACATGGCGTTCAAACGGATAGCACTGGCCTACTGCGTGCAACTGGATCGGGTGATCTCCATCGCCAGTGCCCGCCGCGAATACTTCTCCCAGGCCGAGCCGCGCAAACGCTTCGACTTCCTCTGCTCCAGCGAAGCGTGCCGGGCACAGGGGATCAAGGTATCGGCGAGCAACTACGACAAGCTGCCGCAGGACACCCGCAAGGCCGCGCACTTCAGCAAGTTCCCGCACTCCACCCACCTGCCGGACTGCGAGTGGTTCGTCGAGGACGACGAGGACGCTCTGCGCCCGGGCGAATCCGCCGAGGAGGCCGGCCAGCGGCGCATCCGCGACAAGCTGGACGCCTACGTCGAGGAATTCGATCCGGCCATCGCCGAGGAAGCCGCGCCGCCACCAGCGGACCCGGACGCCGAGGAACAGCCGCCGGCCTCCGCCGCAGTGCGCGCCGACGCTCCCGCCGCGCCTCGGCAGAGAACGCAACGGCGGCGGCGCACCCGCGATTTCGAACAGCTCGTCGACACCTTCCGCCAGGCCCGCGCCGAACTGCCGGCGGAAGAATTCAAGCAGTTGGACATCCACATCAGCGGCCTCGGCCGGATAGCGCTGCGCGCCTATTTCCAGCACATCGGCTATGCCACCCCGGGCAGCGCCGGCAAGGTGTTCTACGGCGGCGCCGACCTGCTGCCCAAGCGCTACGGCTCGCCGAACCGGCCGCAAGGCTTCCGCTTCAAGTTCCGCGACCGCATCGACGGCAAGCCGGTATTCCTCTACGTCGCCCCGGAAACCTTGCAGGCCTATCCGCATCGGCGCTACCTCGAAGACATCCTCGGCTGCGCCGAAACGGTGCGCTACTTCACCCTCTACGCCCTCGGCCGGCTCGTCGAGGCGCCGAGCGGCAAGAGCTACAGCCTGGAGCCGGACGCCCTGCGCCACCTGGCGATCATCCCCGGTCCGGCGAAGGACGACGCCTCTCAGAGTTCGTCGTAGAGTCGGTCGCTGACCAGCATGTGCCCCGGCGCGTGGCTGATGTACAGCTCCGGCTGGGCTTCGGCGAGTACCGCCTGGGGCGTGACTCCGCAGGCCCAGAACAGCGGGATCTCGTCCGCCGCGAGCGGCACCGGGTCGCCGTAGTCGGGTCGCGCCAGGTCGCGGATGCCGATCAGCGCCGGATCGCCCAGGTGCAGCGGTGCGCCATGGGTCATCGGGAAACGGCTGGTGATCTGGATCGCCCGGATCGCCTCGGCGGCCTTCAACGGCCGCATCGATACCACCGTGGGGCCGGCCAGGCGACCGCTCGGCCGGGTGGCGATGGCAGTGCGGTACATCGCCACGTTGCGGCCCAGCTCGAGGTGGCGCAGGCCGATGCCGGCGTCGAGCAACGCCTGTTCGAAGGAGAACGAGCAGCCGATGGCGAAGGCGACGAAATCCGCCTCCCAGAACGCGCCGATGTCGTTCACCTCAACGGGCTCCTGGCCGCGCCGATGCACCCTGTAGCGCGGCAGGTCGCTGCGCACGTCGATATCCGCGCCGAGCCGGGCGAAGTGCGGCGAGCCGGGTTCGCTGACGTCGAGCAGCGGGCAGGCCCGGGGGTTCAGGGCACAGAAGCGAAGGAACTCGTCGGCCCAGGATTTCTGCAGGATCACCAGGTTGGCCTGCAAGTGGCGCTGGCCGAGGCCGCTGGTATGGCCGGCGTAGTCGCCGCGGCGGATCAGTTGGCGCAGGACCGGCGGCGGCAGTTGCGCGAGTTCGTGGAAGGTCGGTTCGGGCATGGCGGCTCCGTGCGCTGGCGGACGTGGTTGTTGGCGGGTTTGTAGAAGCGGACGGCGGTCAGCGTCCAACGAGATTTTTCCGCCGGGGGCGATCGGAAAATCCGAATCAACGCGAACGCAGCCGCCCCACTCCTTTCTTCAGCGGCGCCAGGAGCATGCACTCCGGGCCGACGTTGGCCGCGTAGTCGGCCAGCACCGTCTTGCTCAGCTCCACCACTTCGTCCACCAGCTCCAGGCCGGTGCCGCCGCGCCAGGACACCACCACCGGCAGGTTCGGCGGCGGCGGGCCGAGGCGCAGCAGGGTCAGTTCGCCGCGTTCCAGTTCCTGGCTGACCAGCGCCGGCGGCAAGGCGCCGACGCCGAAGCCATCGCGCAGCAGGCGGGTCATCGCCGCCACCGAGTTCACGCAGTTCAGGCGCGGTGCCGCGACGCCGTTGGCGTGCAGCAGGCCGAGCACGTCCTGGTGCGGCCGCGAGTGCTTGGAGAAGGTCACCACCCGCTCCCGCGCCAGGTCCGCCAGCGAGGCGTAGTCGCGGTGGTAGATCGAGCCGGTGGAGACGATCCAGCGCAGCGGGTAGCTGCCCAGTTCGAGGTTGAGCACCGACTCGTGGCGCAGCGAGTCGGTCTGGAAGATCAGGTCCAGGTAGCCCTTCTGCAACTGCTCGGAGAGGTTGCGCGCGGTGTCCGCCATCAGCTCGATCTCCACCGCCGGGAAGGTTTCCGTGACCCTGGCCACCAACGGGCTCAGCCAGGTGTGGATGACCGTGTCCATGGCGCCGATGCGGATCCGTCCCTGGGTGCTGGCGCCGGTGTCGAGCGACTGCTTCAGCGCGTGCATGGTGTCCATCATGCGCTCGGCGTAGGCCAGTACCTTGTCGCCTTCCGGGGTCAGGGTCACGCCGCGAGAGTCGCGGACGAACAGTTTCACGCCGAGTTCGTCCTCCAGCACGGCGATCCGGCTGGAAATGGAAGCCTGGGTGCTGAACAGCTTCTCCGCGGTGAGGCGGAAGCTCTTCAGGCGCGCGACCCAGACGAAGGTCTCGAGGAATTTCAGGTTCATGTGGCGGGCACCGACGGGCAAGGGACACAAGGTGGCAGGAGCGAGCAGCTTCCATGCCAGCGCCCGCCTTCCGGCGGCACATGATCGACGCATGACGGCCTGCTCCGCCATCGAAATTTCTTATCCCCGGCGGCCGCATAAATTAGTTGGACGCTCGCTGGCCAGCCTCGAAGAATGCGACCACCGGGTGCGACGGCGCCCACCGAATCCTCATAACACCAATAACGACGATCGGTGCCCCCATGGAAAAACACATGACCCTCGACGCCGGCCCGGACGCTTCCCGGGACGGTCATTTCGGCTGGTATCGCGCCCTCGACAAGCAGGAACGCCGGGCCTTCTGGAGCTGCAAGATCGGCTACGGCCTGGACGGCATGGACACCCAGATGCTGAGCTTCGTGATCCCCACCCTGATCGCCCTGTGGGGGATCAGCACCGGCGAAGCCGGCTTCATCCACACCATGACCCTGCTCGCCTCCGCCGCCGGTGGCTGGATCGCCGGGATCCTCTCCGACCGCATCGGCCGGGTGCTGACCCTGCAACTGACGGTGCTCTGGTTCGCCTTCTTCACCTTCCTCTGCGGCCTCGCGCAGAACTACGAGCAGTTGCTGGTCGCGCGGACCCTGATGGGCTTCGGCTTCGGTGGCGAGTGGACCGCCGGCGCGGTACTCATCGGCGAAGTGATCAAGGCCCGCGACCGCGGCAAGGCGGTCGGCCTGGTGCAGTCCGGCTGGGCCATCGGCTGGGGCCTCACCGCCATCCTCTACTCGCTGATGTTCAGCCTGCTGCCGCCGGAAGAGGCCTGGCGCGCGCTGTTCATGCTCGGCCTGTTGCCGGCACTGTTCGTCCTGGTGGTGCGTCGGCTGGTCAAGGAACCGGCGATCTACCGCGAGGCCAGGCAGCGCAACCAGGGCGCCGACAAGGTCAGCTTCTACGAGATCTTCGCCCCCGGCATGCTCAGCATCACCCTGCGCGCCTCGCTGCTGACCACCGGCGCCCTCGGCGGCTACTACGCCATCACCGCCTGGCTGCCGACCTTCCTCAAGACCGAGCGCGGGCTGACCGTGCTCGGCACCAGCGGCTACCTGGCGATGGTGATCCTCGGCTCCTACGTCGGCTACGTGGTCAGTGCCTTCCTCACCGACCTGATCGGGCGCAAGAAGAACTTCGTCCTGTTCGCCGTCGGCTCCTTCACCGTGGTCCTGCTCTACACCCAGTTGCCGGTAAGCAACGGCGCCATGCTCTGGCTCGGCTTCCCGCTCGGCTTCTTCGCCTCGGGCATCTTCAGCGGCATGGGCTCGTTCCTCACCGAACTGTTCCCGACCCGCATCCGCGGCTCCGGCCAGGGCTTCTGCTACAACGCCGGGCGCGCCATCGCCGCGCTGTTCCCGATGCTGATCGGCATGCTCGGCCAGAAGCTCTCGCTGGGCCTGGGGATCGGCGCCTTCGCCGCGGTCTCCTACGGCGTGGTGATCCTCGCCGCCCTCAGCCTGCCGGAAACCCGCGGCAAACAACTGGAACTCTGAGCCGTCGACCGAGGAAACCCCAGCATGCATCCCACTCCCCGCCTGGCTGCCGCGCTGCTCGCCGGCAGCGGGCTGGGCTGGCCGCTGCTCGCCCAGGCCGACCTGGTCGAGGACAGCCACGCCAGCCTCGAACTGCGCAACTTCTACTTCAACCGCGACTTCCGCCAGAGCGGCGCGCGCGACAACGCCGACGAATGGGCGCAGGGCTTCCTCCTGCGCCTGGAGTCCGGCTTCAGCGAAGGCACCGTCGGCTTCGGCGTCGACGCCATCGGCCTGCTCGGCCTCAAGCTCGACTCCGGCGGCGGCAGCGGCGGAACCGGGCTGCTGCCGGCCGACGGCTCCGCCGGGGGTTCCCAGGACGACTACGCCAAGCTCGGCCTCACCGCCAAGGCGCGGGTCTCCAACAGCCTGCTCAAGGTCGGCGCGCTGCACTTCAAGAGCCCGCTGGTCTCGGCCAACGACACCCGCCTGCTGCCGGAACTGTTCTGCGGCGCGCTGCTCGACGTGCAGGAGATCGACGGCCTGACCCTGCGCGGCGCGCACCTGGACCGCAACAAGCTGAACAGCTCCAGCGACTACCAGGTGTTCAGCGCCAACCGCATCGGCGGGCGCAGCGATGCCTTCGACTTCGCCGGCGGCGACTATCGCCTGACCCCGGCGCTGACCGCCAGCCTGCACCAGGGTCGGCTCAAGGACATCTACCGACAGACCTTCGCCGGCCTGGTACACACCCTCGACCTCGGCGGACAGCGCTCGCTCAAGAGCGACCTGCGCTTCGCCCGGGCCAGCGAGGACGGCGGCTTCCGCGAACTGGACAACCGCGCCTTCGGCGCCCTCTTCAGCCTGCGCCTGGGCGCCCACGCGGTGGCCGCCGGCTACCAGCGGATCAGCGGCGACGATCCCTATCCCTACATCGCCGGCAGCGACCCGTACCTGGTCAACTTCATCCAGATCGGCGACTTCGGCAACGTCGACGAGCGCTCCTGGCAACTGCGCTACGACTACGATTTCGGCGCGCTCGGCCTGCCCGGCCTGAGCTTCATGAGCCGCTACGTCTCCGGCGACAACATCGCCCGCGGCGCGGCCAACGACGGCAAGGAATGGGAACGCAACACCGACCTCGGCTACGTGGTGCAGGGCGGGCCGCTGAAGAACCTCGGAGTGAAATGGCGCAACGCCACGGTGCGTTCGAATTTCGCCAACGACCTCGACGAAAACCGCCTGATCCTCAGCTACAGCCTGGCGCTGTGGTGAGGTCCGGCGAGCAATGACCTGAAGGAACCAGCATGAACAGCCTGTTGTTGAACTGCGATATCGGCGAGAGCTTCGGTGCCTGGAGCATGGGCCTGGACGCCGAGGTGATGCCGCTGATCGATTGCGCCAACATCGCCTGCGGCTTCCACGCCGGCGATCCCGGCACCATGCGCCGCACCGTGGCCCTGGCGGTGGAGCATGGCGTGCGCATCGGCGCGCACCCCGGCTACCCCGACCTGGTCGGCTTCGGCCGGCGCTCGCTGGCCTGCTCGGCGCAGGAAGTGGAAGACCTGCTGCTCTACCAGATCGGTGCCCTCGACGGACTCTGCCGCGCCCAGGGCGAACGGGTACGCTACGTCAAGCCGCACGGCGCGCTGTACCAGGACATGATGCGCGACCCGGCGATCCTCGCCGCCGTGCTGCGCGCACTGGCGGCCTACGACCGCACCCTGCCGCTGATGCTGATGAGCACCCGCGACAACACCGCGGCGCGCGCGCTGGGCGAGGCCCACGGCATCGAGCTGTGGTTCGAGGCGTTCGCCGACCGCGCCTACGACGGCGCCGGCTACCTGGTCTCGCGCAGCCAGCCCGGCGCGGTACACCACGACGCCGAGACGGTGCTCGCCCAGGCCCTCCTGCTGGCCCGTGGCGCGCCGCTGAGAGCCAGCGACGGCAGCGCCCTGGCGCTGGAGGCGCAGACCCTCTGCGTACACGGTGACAACCCCGCCTCGCTGGCCGCGGTGCGGCGCATCCGCGACGCCCTGGAGGCGGCATGAGCCAACCGCAACCGCGCATCGAGGTGGCCGCCATCGACAGCTTCGTCCTGCGCCTGTTCGAGCGCATCGACGAAGCCAACATGCCCTGGCTGCTGGCGGCGGAGGAAAACCTGCGGGCGGCGTTCGGCGCCGCCCTGCTCGACCTGGTGCCGTCCTACACCACCCTGCTCCTGCAATACGACCTGCTCCAGCTCGACCCCGGCGAAGCCCGCGCGCGGATCGCCGCGGCGCTGTCCGACTTGCGCCCGAAACGCCAGGACGGCGGCCGCCTGCACGTCCTGCCGACCTGGTACGACCCGCGGGTCGGCCCCGACCTGGAACCCCTGGCGCGGCGCAAGCAGCTCGGCGTCGCCGAGCTGATCCGCCGCCACAGCCAGCACGAGTACCGGGTCTTCGCCCTCGGTTTCAGCCCCGGCTTCGCCTTCATGGGGCTGGTCGAGGAAGCCCTGGCGGCGCCACGCCTGGCGACTCCCCGGCAACGCATCGCCGCCGGCAGCGTCGGCATCGCCGAGCGCCAGACGGCGGTCTATCCGCAGGCCTCGCCAGGCGGCTGGAACCTGCTCGGGCGCTGCCCGGTGCGCCTGTTCGACCTCACCCTGGACGGCTACAGCCTGCTGCGCGCCGGCGACCGGGTGCGTTTCGAACCCATCGGACACGCCGAATTCGTCCGCCTCGGCGGCGACGACACGCCCCTGGAGGTCCAGGCATGAACGACTCCATCCACGGCGGACTGCGGGTGTGCCAGAGCACCCCGCTGGTCCAGTTGCAGGATCGCGGCCGCTTCGGCTGCCGCCATCTCGGCGTGACCCAGGGCGGCGCCCTCGACTGGCTGTCCATGGGCTGGGCCAACTGGCTGCTGGGCAATCCCCTGGACGCCGCGGTGATCGAGATCGCCCTCGGCGGTTTCGTCGCCGAATGCCACGCCGACGGCTGGTTGGCCCTGGCCCTGTCTCTTATACCCATCT
>NZ_SCND01000674.1:0-1160 GCF_005503585.1 Pseudomonas sp. 2VD | reverse complement strand
TCGATGATCTTGGCAACCACGCCGGCGCCAACGGTACGGCCGCCTTCGCGGATCGCGAAGCGCAGGCCATCTTCCATGGCGATCGGAGCGATCAGGGTGACAACCATCTTGATGTTGTCGCCCGGCATTACCATCTCTACGCCTTCCGGCAGTTCGCAGTTACCGGTCACGTCGGTGGTACGGAAGTAGAACTGCGGACGGTAGCCCTTGAAGAACGGGGTGTGACGACCACCTTCTTCCTTGGACAGCACGTACACTTCGCACTCGAACTTGGTGTGCGGCTTGATGGTGCCCGGCTTGGCCAGAACCTGGCCACGCTCTACGTCTTCACGCTTGGTGCCGCGCAGCAGGATACCAACGTTCTCACCAGCACGACCTTCGTCGAGCAGCTTGCGGAACATTTCAACGCCGGTGCAGGTGGTCTTGGTGGTCGCCTTGATGCCGACGATTTCCACTTCTTCCTGGACCTTGATGATGCCGCGCTCTACACGACCGGTTACCACGGTACCGCGGCCGGAGATCGAGAACACGTCTTCGATCGGCATCAGGAACGGCTGGTCGATGGCACGAACCGGCTCCGGAATGTAGGAGTCCAGGGTCTCTACCAGCTTCTGCACGGCGCTTACGCCGATGCCGTTGTCATCCTTGCCTTCCAGCGCCATCAGCGCGGAACCGATGATGATCGGAGTGTCGTCGCCCGGGAAGTCGTAGGTGTTCAGCAGATCGCGAACTTCCATCTCGACCAGCTCCAGCAGCTCGGCGTCGTCAACCATGTCGGCCTTGTTCAGGAACACGACGATGTAGGGAACGCCTACCTGGCGGGACAGCAGGATGTGCTCGCGGGTCTGCGGCATGGGGCCGTCGGCAGCCGAGCAAACCAGGATCGCGCCGTCCATCTGGGCAGCACCGGTGATCATGTTCTTCACGTAGTCGGCGTGACCGGGGCAGTCAACGTGGGCGTAGTGACGAACAGCGGAATCGTATTCAACGTGCGAGGTGTTGATGGTGATACCGCGGGCCTTTTCTTCCGGCGCGTTGTCGATCTGATCGAAAGCACGAGCGGAACCACCCCAGGTGTCGGAGCAGACCTTGGTCAGTGCAGCGGTCAGAGTGGTCTTGCCATGGTCAACGTGACCGATGGTGCCGACGTTGACGTGCGG
>NZ_SCND01000673.1:0-1172 GCF_005503585.1 Pseudomonas sp. 2VD | reverse complement strand
GTGATGGTCACCCTCGAGTACGACATCGACCCGCAGGACGCCGCGGCATTCCAGGCGGCGATGGTCGAGGTGCGCGCCATGCGTCGGCGCAACGGCGCGGTGTCCTGGGGGCTGGTCCAGGACAGCGGCAACCGTCGCCTGTGGCTGGAGTTCTTCATCGACGAATCCTGGCTGGAGCACCTGCGCCACCACCAGCGGGTGACCCGCGGCGAGTTGCGGGTCGAGGCCGCCGCCCGGCGCTTCCAGAGCGCCGGCGTGGAGGTGCGCATCCGCCATTACCTGCACGGCGCGGCCAGGCCTTGAGCCTCCCGGGCGACGGTCGTCGCCTGCCCCTGGCGGATCCGCCTACGGCTGTTATCCTGCTCGCCGATGGCGCCACAAGGACGGTGGTCGGTAGCGATGCCGCGCACCCGCGGCGCCGCGAACGCAACCCACAGGGAAGTCCACGCATGTCCTACGACTACGAGAAAACCAGCCTCACCCTCTACCGGGCGGTATTCAAGGCCAACTACGACGGCGACGTCGGTCGCTACCTGCGTCCCGACCAGGAACTCGCCGAGGCTGCGGAAGTCGCCCCGCTGCTGCATCCGACCTTCGACAGCCCCAACACCCCTGGCGTCCCCGCCCGCGCGCCGGACATCGTCGCCGGCCGCGACGGCCTCTACGCCCCGGACACCGGCGGCACCTCAGTGTTCGACCGCGCCGGCGTGCTGCGCCGCGCCGACGGCGACTTCGTGATACCCGACGGCACCGACATCCCGCCGGACCTTAAGGTGAAACAGGACAGCTACAACAAGCGCCTGCAAGCCACCCACTACACCATCATGCCGGCCAAGCCGATGTACCGGGAGGTCCTCATGGGCCAACTGGACAACTTCGTGCGCAACGCCATCCGCCGCCAATGGGAAAAAGCCCGCGGGCTCTAGGAGTGAACCATGAACCTGAAACCCCAGACCCTGATGGTGGCGATCCAGTGCGTCGCCGCGCGCACCCGCGAACTCGACGCGCAGTTGCAGAACGACGACCCGCAGAACGCCGCTGAACTCGAACAGTTGCTGGTCGGCTACGACCTCGCCGCCGACGACCTGAAGAACGCCTACGAGCAAGCCCTGGGCCAATACAGCGGCCTGCCGCCCTATGACCCTGTCTCTTTTATAACTCTGAGCCGCCGG
>NZ_SCND01000672.1:0-1179 GCF_005503585.1 Pseudomonas sp. 2VD | reverse complement strand
CCTGGCCCGCTGGCTGGCCGACGGCAACCTCGAATACCTCGGCCGCGCCGACGACCAGGTGAAGATCCGCGGCAACCGGGTCGAACCCGACGAAGTACGCGACCGCCTCGCCGCGCTTCCCGGCGTACGCGACGCCGCGGTCGTGGCACGCGATTCGGCGGTACGCGGCACGCACCTGGTCGGCTACTACGTGGCTGCGGCGGAACTCGACGCCGGTCAATTGCGCGCCGGACTTTCGGCGACGCTGCCGGACTTCATGCTGCCAGCCTTCTTCGTGCGCATCGACAGCCTCCCGCTCAGCGCCAACGGCAAGCTCGACCGCCGGCAACTGCCGGCACCGCCGGAACAGGTGGCGGCGGTTGCGCCGCGCACGGCGACCGAGGCCGAACTGGCGGCGGTGTGGGCCGATGTCCTCGGCGTGGCGGAGGTCGGCGTGCACGACGACTTCTACGCCCTCGGCGGCGACTCGATCCTGATGCTGCGCATCCGCGCCGCCGCACAGCGGCGCGGCCTGGGCTTCGAACTCGCCGACCTGATGCGCAACCCGACGGTGGCGGGTCTTGCCGAGCGCCTGGTGCGTCCGCTCGCGGAGCGAAGCTACCAGCCGTTCGAACTGGTTTCCGAAGTCGACAAGCCGCGCCTGGAAGGGCTGGAGGACGCCTTCCCGACCAGCCGGCTGAGTCTCGGCCTGCTCTTCCATAGCCGCCAGCGCCCCGACTCGTCGGTCTACCACGACGTGTTCCACTACCGCTTCGACCTGGCCTGGGACGAAGCCGCGTTCCGCCACGCGCTGGACCGGGTAGTCGCCGCCTATCCCGCGCTGCGTTCGTCGTTCGACCTCAGCGGTGCATCCGAACCGCTGCAACTCGTGCATACCCAGGCGCGCAGCGAACCGCTGATCCTGGACCTGCGCGGCAACCCGGAGGCCGGGACGGTGCTCGACGAGCACATCCGCCAACGCCGCTTCCATCGCTATTCGCTGCAACAGCCCGGGCTGTTCCTGTTCGCCGCGTTCGTCCGCGAGGACGGCCTGGACCTGGTGTTCAGCTTCCACCATGCGATCCTCGACGGCTGGAGCGTGGCCAACCTGATCGTCGCGCTGGTCGCCGCCTACCGTGGCGAGCCGCTGCCGGGCCCCGCGCCGGCGCTGGCCTGCCATGTCCGCGAGGAGCTGGCCGC
>NZ_SCND01000671.1:0-1189 GCF_005503585.1 Pseudomonas sp. 2VD | reverse complement strand
GCCACCAGCGGGCGCGACGTACAGACCTTCGTCGACCATATCCAGGCCGTCCACGGTATCGCCGAAGAGCGGATGGCGGTGGTGGCGCAGAGCGTCGGCGCGGTGCTGGTTTCCACCTGGGCCCACGACTACGCGCCGAAGGTACGCGCGCTGGTGCTGGCTTCGCCGGCGTTCCAGGTCAAGCTCTACGTGCCGTTCGCCCGCAGCGGGCTGAAACTGATGCGCCTGTGGCGCGGCAATTTCTTCGTCAACAGCTATGTCAAGGCACGCTTCCTCAGTCACGACCCGCAGCGGATCGCCTCCTACGACAGCGACCCGCTGATCGCCAAGGCGATCTCGGTGAACGTCCTGCTCGGTCTCTACGAAGCTGCCGAGCGGGTGGTAGCGGACGCACAGGCGATCCAGATTCCCACCCAACTGCTGATTTCCGGGGCCGACTTCGTCGTCCATCGTGCGCCGCAGGAGCGCTTCTTCGAGCGTCTCGGCAGCCTGCGCAAGGAAAAGCACATCCTGCCCGGCTTCTTCCACGACACCCTTGGCGAGCGCGATCGTCACCTGGCCGTCGCCCGTGCCCGGCGCTTCCTCCTCGAGGCATTCGCCACGGCACCTGAACGACCGAGCCTGCTCGATGCCGACCGCCTGGGTCATACCTGCGCCGAGGCCGAGGCACTGGCCGCGCCGTTGCCGAAGAACTCGCCGCGCGATCTCTACTGGCGCGCCACCCGTGCCGGCCTGCGCCTGGGCAGCCTGTGGTCGGACGGGGTCAAGCTGGGCTTCGACACCGGTTTCGATTCCGGCAGCACCCTCGACTATGTCTACCGCAACCAGCCCACCGGCAGCGGCCCGCTGGGTCGCCTGATCGACCGCAACTACCTGGACTCCATCGGCTGGCGCGGCATCCGCCAGCGCAAGCTGCACGCCGAGGAGCTGCTGCGCCTGGCCATGCAGCGGTTGCGCGAGGAGCAGCGCGAGGTGCGCATCGTCGACATCGCCGCCGGCCACGGCCGCTACATCCTCGAAGCCCTGCAAGGCGTCGAGCCGCTGCCGGAAAGCATCCTCCTGCGCGACTACAGCGAGATCAACGTGCGTGACGGCAGCGCCCTGATCGAAAGCAAGGGCCTCGCCGGCATCGCCCGCTTCGTCAAGGGCGACGCCTTCGATCGCGCCGACCTGGAGGCGCTGCAACCGA
>NZ_SCND01000670.1:0-1189 GCF_005503585.1 Pseudomonas sp. 2VD | reverse complement strand
ACACAAGACCAAGAAGCAAAGGAAACCACCATGAAGCAACGGATTCCCACCCTCCTCGCCGGCGCCTGCCTGGCCATCCCCCTGCACGCCCTCGCCACCGCCGACCTGCTGGTGGTCAACGCCAGGATCTTCACCGCCAATCCGCAGCAACCCTTCGCCGAGGCCCTGGCGGTGGAGGACGGGCGGATCCTCGCGGTCGGCGACGAGGCCGGGCTGCGCGCCCTGGCCGATGGCGACAGCCAGGTCGTCGATCTCGGCGGCAAGCGCCTGATGCCCGGCCTGATCGACACCCATTCGCACGCGGTGTTCGGCGGCCTGGAGCTGGCCGGCGCGGACATGGGCAACGAACAGGTCGGCCTCGACGAACTGGAACGGCGCCTGCGCGCCTGGCGCGACAACGGCAAGGCGCGACATGGCGACATGCTCAATGTCAGCGGCATGCATACCGCCTACTGGAGCCAGGTCAAGGACTTCCGCGCGCGCTTCGACCACGGCGAATGGGCCGACCAGCCGCTGGCCTTCATCGGCAGCGACCACCACACCGGCTGGGCCAACGCCGCCATGCTGAAACGCGCCGGCATCGACGCCGCGCGGGTCCGCGCCCTGCCCGAGGAACAGCGCAACACCATCGGCCACGACGCCGACGCCACCCCCAACGGCTTCCTCGCCGATGCCGGTCTCGACGCGGTGCTCGCGGTGCTGCCGGCGCCGAGCGCGGAACAGATGCTAGAGGCCGGACGCAGCGCGGTGCGCTACAGCAACTCGCTGGGCCTGACCGCATGGATGGACCCGGCCGCCAATGGCTCGCCGGGCGACGCCCTGTTCAGCCTCAGGCCCGACGAGAACACCGTCGGCGTGCTACCGGTCTACCAGCGGCTGGCCAAGGGCGGCGAACTCAGTGCCCACGTCGCCGCCCTCCTGGTCGCCAACCCACGCAGCCGGCCGACCGACCTCGAGGTGCTGGACAAAGTGCGCCAGCGCTTCCTCGGCAGCCCCAACCTGACCCTGCCGGGAATCAAGGTGTTCGCCGACGGCGTACCGGAATACCCGGCGCAGACCGCCGCGCTCCTCGAGCCCTACCGCAACAGCAGGAAGACGGGCGAACTGCTGATCGACCCGGCGCACTTCGGCGAACTGGTCAGCGCCGCCGACGCCCGCGGCTGGCTGGTCCACGTCCACGCCATCGGCG
>NZ_SCND01000669.1:0-1191 GCF_005503585.1 Pseudomonas sp. 2VD | reverse complement strand
CACACGAGGTGTTCCATGACCCGCAACGTCACCGTCGCCGCCACCCAGATGGCCTGCTCCTGGGATCGTCCGGCGAACATCGCCCGCGCCGAGAAACTGGTGCGCCAGGCCGCCGCCAGGGGTGCGCAGATCATCCTGATCCAGGAACTGTTCGAGACCCCCTACTTCTGCCAGAAGCCGAACCCGGACTACCTGCAGCTGGCCACCACGGTCGAGGAGAACGCCGCCATCGCCCACTTCCAGGCCCTCGCCCGGGAGTTGCAGGTGGTATTGCCGATCAGCTTCTTCGAACGCGCCGGGCGCGCCCGCTTCAACAGCATCGCGGTCATCGACGCCGATGGCGGCAACCTCGGGGTCTACCGCAAGAGCCACATCCCGGACGGCCCGGGCTACCACGAGAAGTACTACTTCAATCCGGGCGACACCGGCTTCAAGGTCTGGCAGACCCGCTACGCACGGATCGGCGTCGGTATCTGCTGGGACCAGTGGTTCCCCGAATCGGCGCGCAGCATGGCGTTGCTCGGCGCGGAACTCCTGTTCTACCCGACCGCCATCGGTAGCGAACCGCACGACGCCAGCATCAGCTCGCGCGATCACTGGCAGCGCGTGCAGCAAGGCCATGCCGGGGCCAACCTGATGCCGCTGGTGGCTTCCAACCGCATCGGCCGCGAGGAGCAGGACGGCTACGACATCACCTTCTATGGTTCTTCGTTCATCGCCGACCCGTTCGGCGAGAAAGTCGAGGAGCTGAACCGCACCGAGGAAGGTATCCTTGTCCACACCTTCGACCTCGATGCGCTGGAGCGCACCCGCAGCGCCTGGGGCGTGTTCCGCGACCGCCGGCCGAACCTCTACGGTCCGCTGAAGACCCTCGACGGTTCGCTGGAGTCCTGAGGCCTCGGGAAACGATCCGCGCGGGGACGCCCCGCGCATTCCGCGCCGGCGTCCGCCGCGCATAGCAACGATTTCAGGAGCAGCGATGAGCAACCCGACCAGCACCCCACGCGCCGACGGCTTCCGCATGCCCGCCGAATGGGAACCCCACGAGCAGACCTGGATGGTCTGGCCGGAACGCCCGGACAACTGGCGCAACGGCGGCAAGCCGGCCCAGGCGGCCTTCGCCGCGGTGGCCAAGGCCATCGCGCGCTTCGAGCCGGTCACCGTGTGCGCCAGCGCCGGGCAGTACGAGAA
>NZ_SCND01000668.1:0-1193 GCF_005503585.1 Pseudomonas sp. 2VD | reverse complement strand
GGATGGTCTGAAGTAGCCATGTATTTCCCCGGCATACCACCTAGCGCAACTTTTAAACTCGCCAAATGATCAAAAAACAATCAATTCGACGAGTATTTCTTACGTTTTCGCCACCCGGACCCCACTCCGGTGGCCATTTCCCGCATTACAGGCGCACCTCTCCTGCATTCGTCAGTAAATGTCGGCGCGCCATCCACAGGTTCGACAGAGCGAACAGTGTCACCAGTTGCGCCGTGTTTTTGGCCAAGCCGCGAAAGCGCACCTTGGTGTAACCGAACTGGCGCTTGATTACCCGGAACGGATGCTCGACCTTGGCGCGCACCTGAGCCTTGGCCTTTTCAATCTTGCGCTTGGCTTTGTACAGCACGCTGCGCTTATCGAGTTTTTTGTAGGTGCTGCGGCGTGCCGCCACCTGCCAGATAACTTCACGTCCTTCATGCTCGGGCCGCTTTTCGACACCGGTGTAGCCTGCATCGGCGCAGACCACGTTTTCGTCGCCATGCAGCAATTTGTCCACCTGGGTGACATCCGCCACATTGGCCGCCGTGCCCACTACGCTGTGCACCAGACCCGATTCGTCATCGGCGCCGATGTGGGCCTTCATGCCAAAATAATACTGGTTTCCCTTCTTGGTCTGGTGCATTTCCGGGTCGCGCTTGCCGTCCTTGTTCTTGGTCGAACTGGGCGCATTGATCAGCGTTGCATCGACGATGGTGCCCTGGCGCAGCGACAGGCCGCGGTCGCCCAGATAGCCATTGATGACAGCGAGGATGCCGGCCGCCAGCTCGTGTTTCTCCAGCAAGCGGCGGAAGTTGAGAATGGTGGTTTCGTCGGGGATGCGCTCCAGGTTCAGCCCGGCAAACTGGCGCAGGATCGTGGTTTCGTACAGCGCTTCCTCCATCGCTGGATCGCTGTAGCCGAACCAGTTCTGCAGCAGATGCACACGCAGCATCGCCATCAACGGGTAGGCCGGACGGCCACCTTCACCCTTCGGATAATGTGGCTCGATCAAAGCAATCAAGCCCTTCCACGGCACCACCCGATCCATCTCGATCAGGAACAACTCCTTGCGGGTTTGCTTGCGCTTGCCAGCGTACTCGGCGTCGGCGAAGGTCATCTGCTTCATCGGGAAACTCGGTGGGTGGGGTCGCGGTATTTTGCCAAATCAGAAAGTCTTTTTCAGAGTTTCCCTA
>NZ_SCND01000667.1:0-1196 GCF_005503585.1 Pseudomonas sp. 2VD | reverse complement strand
GACATCACCATGCCCAGCGACTGCGCCCAGTCCGGCAGCGCGGTGTAGTGCAGGTGGTGCGGGCCGGCCCAGATGTACAGGGAGATCAGCGCCCAGAAGTGGACGATGGACAGGCGATAGGAATAGACCGGACGCTCGGCCTGCTTGGGCACGAAGTAGTACATCATGCCGAGGAAGCCGGTGGTCAGGAAGAAGCCCACGGCGTTGTGGCCGTACCACCACTGGACCATCGCATCGGTGGCGCCGGAGTAGGCGGAGTAGGACTTGAACCAGCTCACCGGCAGCGACATGTGGTTGACGATGTGCAGCATCGCCGTCACCAGGATGAAGGCACCGTAGAACCAGTTGCCCACATAGATGTGCTTGACCTTGCGCTTGACGATGGTGCCGAAGAACACGATCGCGTAGGTGATCCAGACGATCGCCAGGAGGATGGCCAGCGGCCATTCCAGTTCGGCGTATTCCTTGGAGGTGGTGAAACCCTGCGGCAGGGTCAGCACGGCGCCCACGATCACGGCCTGCCAACCCCAGAAGGTGAAGGCCGCCAGCGTGTCTGAAATCAGTCGGGCTTGCGAGGTACGTTGCACCACGTAGTACGAGGTGGCGAAGAGGGCGCACCCACCGAAGGCGAAGATCACCGCGTTGGTGTGCAGGGGGCGAAGGCGGCCGAAGCTCGTCCACGGCAGGTCGAAGTTCAATTCGGGCCATACCAGTTGGGCGGCGATCAGGACACCGAGACCCATTCCAATGACCCCCCAGACCACCGTCATAACGGCGAACTGGCGGACCACCTTATAGTTATAAGCAGTCTGACTGATTGCTGTGCTCATGCTAGGGGTTCCACGGTTAATGGACTTTTTTAGGGACAAAAAATCGGCGGCAAGTATGGAGAAAGCGGGTGGGCATTGCAACGCGCCAGGCCAGGGGCGACGCCAGTTTGATGCCTGCTTCAGAGCGCTTTCCAAGGCGGCCGTATGGCTTTCTGGCGCTATCCGGACGAGTGGGTTCGGCCGGTGAAGTTAGGTGTCCCGTCGCTCTGCCGGAGAGGGACGAATGCAGAGCAGCTTAGACGCGATTGAAAAGGAAGGGTAGGAAAGGCGTCCGCTGGTGCGACACTTCGTCGCGCCGCCTGGGACTAAGGTCTGAGACCGGGGGAAGGACCCGCGCCCGGGAGGGCGCGGGTCCTTCCCCCGGTC
>NZ_SCND01000666.1:0-1204 GCF_005503585.1 Pseudomonas sp. 2VD | reverse complement strand
GCGTTGAGGGCCAGCAGGTTGGTCTGTTCGGCGACGCTCTGGATGGTGGTGACGATGTTCTCGATGTCCTTGGTCTGGTGGGTGAGCTGGGAAATCAGGCCGACGGCGGTGTTGACCATCGATAGGGTCTTGGCCGACAGGGCGACGGACTGGTCGAGGGAGTCGATGCCGCGGGTGGAAATCTGCGCGGTCTCTTCCGCGGTGGAGAACGACAGCTCGGCGGCGCGCCGTACTTCCTCGTTGCGATTGACCTGTTCGGTAACGTCGATGGCGAACTTGATGACCTTGATTATCCGCCCCGAACCGTCCTTGACCGGGTTGTAGGTGGCTTCGATATGTACCCGCTCGCCGGCGGCGGTGCGGCGTTCGAAATGCCCGCGGGAGAATTCGCCGTGCCGCAACCGGGCCCAGAAATCCGGGTTCTCCCGATAGAACTCGTCGAAGCAGAGCATGCGGTGGTGCTGGCCCTTGAGCGACTTGAGGCTGTAGCCGAAGAGACGCAGGAAGTTTTCGTTGGCATCGAGTATCTCGCCGTCCGGGGTGAACTCGATGACGGCCATGGACTGGCGTATGGAGTCGTTGATCGCGTTGAGCAGGAGCAGTTCGGAATGGTTGCGGGTCACGTCGGCGGCGATCTTCAGCACCTCGACGACCGCCCCTTCGGCATTCTTCACCGGGAAATAGGTGGCCTCCAGCCAGATCGGCGACCCGTCGCGTCGCAGGCGCTTGAACACGCCGCGCTGGGGCGTGCCGCTGGCCAGTTCCTTCCAGAAGCGCACGTAGGCGGCAGAGGCCTGGTAGTCCTCTTCGCAGAAGATCCGGTGGTGCTTGCCGACCAGTTCGTCCGCCGAATAGCCGACCGCCGCGAGGAACAGCGGGTTGGCGGACAGTATCTGGCCATCGGGAGTGAAACGGATGGTGGCGACGTTCTGCCCGATGGCCTCGAGTCGCCACGCTACATCTTCATCCTTGGCGGCGCTTTCGACCGCCCTGCTTTTTCTGCCGAAGAGCATCGCGCACGACTCCTTGATGGCACCTGTCCATCGCGAGGGAGTAGAGAACCGGAGATAGTCGTCCTGCCGCTATACGCCAGTGTAGATCGGGCCCGGCAACTTTCCTCGGCGCTCGCGGCACCGTCCGTCCCCTGCCGGGCGGGGCCCGCGCCCGCGCCATCAGCCACGCAAGCGCCGGCCCGCGCTATGAT
>NZ_SCND01000066.1:0-20998 GCF_005503585.1 Pseudomonas sp. 2VD | reverse complement strand
GCCCCATCAGGCGCTTGACCGAAATGATGGTATTGAAGGGATCCTTCGCGGCGGCCGCGCGGGCGCTCTCACCCACTTCCGCCCGCTCGGCGTGATAACGCACCGCGGAAGGCCTGGTGGCCATCTATGACCTGGGTGGTGGAACCTTCGACATTTCCATCCTGCGCCTGACCCGCGGTGTCTTCGAAGTCCTGGCCACCGGCGGCGATACGGCCCTGGGTGGCGACGACTTCGACCATGCCATCGCTGGCTGGGTGATCGAGCAGGCTGGCCTTTCTGCCGATCTGGACCCGGGCAGCCAGCGGCAGTTGCTGCAAATCGCCTGTGCGGCCAAGGAGCGTCTTACCGATGAGGCGTCGGTCCGGGTCGCCTATGGCGACTGGAGCGGCGAGCTGAGCCGGGCGACGCTCGACGAGTTGATCGAGCCGTTCGTCGCTCGCAGCCTGAAGTCCTGCCGCCGAGCGGTGCGCGACTCCGGTGTCGATCTGGAAGAAATCCGCTCTGTGGTGATGGTCGGTGGCTCGACCCGCGTGCCCCGTGTGCGCACGGCGGTTGGCGAGTTGTTCGGCTGCGAGCCGCTGACCGATATCGATCCGGACCAGGTGGTCGCCATCGGCGCGGCCATCCAGGCCGATGCCCTGGCCGGCAACAAGCGCGGCGAGGAATTGCTGCTGCTGGACGTCATTCCGCTGTCGCTCGGCCTGGAAACCATGGGCGGGCTGATGGAGAAGGTGATTCCGCGCAATACCACCATCCCGGTGGCGCGCGCCCAGGAGTTCACCACCTACAAGGACGGCCAGACGGCCATGATGATCCACGTGCTGCAGGGCGAGCGCGAGCTGGTGAAGGATTGTCGTTCGCTGGCGCGCTTCGAGCTGCGCGGCATTCCGCCGATGGTGGCGGGCGCGGCGAAAATCCGGGTGACCTTCCAGGTCGACGCCGACGGCTTGCTCGGCGTGTCCGCACGCGAACTGAGTTCCGGCGTCGAGGCCAGCATCCAGGTCAAGCCGTCCTATGGGCTGACCGACGGCGAGATCGCGCGGATGCTCAAGGACTCCTTCGACTACGCCGGCGACGACAAGGCTGCCCGCGCCCTGCGCGAACAGCAGGTCGAGGCGCAGCGGCTGCTGGAGGCCGTGCAGTCGGCGCTGGACGTCGACGGCGAGCGGCTCCTGGACGAAGAGGAGCGCCTGGCCATCGCGGCGCAGATGGACACCTTGCGTGAACTGGCCGGTGGTAGCGACACCGCGGCCATCGAGAACCAGATCAAGCGCCTGTCCCAGGTGACCGACGCTTTCGCCGCACGGCGGATGGACGCGACCGTCAAGGCCGCGCTCTCCGGCCGCCGGCTCAACGAAATCGAGGAATAAGCGAAGATGCCGCAGATCGTGATTCTGCCCCATGCCGACCACTGCCCCGAGGGGGCGGTATTCGAGGCGAAGCCCGGCGAAACCATCCTGGATGCCGCATTGCGCAATGGCATCGAGATCGAGCATGCCTGTGAGAAATCCTGCGCCTGCACGACCTGCCACGTAATCGTCCGCGAAGGCCTCGACTCCATGGAGCCGTCCGACGAACTCGAAGACGACATGCTGGACAAGGCCTGGGGTCTGGAGCCCGATTCGCGGCTATCCTGCCAGGCAGTGGTGGCCGACGAAGACCTGGTGGTCGAGATTCCCAAGTACACCATCAACCAGGTGTCGGAAGGCCACTGAGCCCGGCGGTAGAGAGGAGCGTGCAATGAGCCTGAAATGGACCGATGTGCTGGAAATCGCCATCCAGCTCGACGAAAGCAAGCCGGAGGTCGATCCGCGATACGTCAACTTCGTCGATCTGCGGCGCTGGGTGGTGGAACTTCCAGAGTTCTCCGACGATCCTCAGCGTAGCGGGGAGAAAGTCCTGGAGGCCATCCAGGCCGCCTGGATCGAGGAACGGGACTAGCCATAGGCCCGCCCTACGCATTTGCCGGGAACCCGCGTATAATTCGCGGGTTTTATTTTAGGTAAGGCCTGAAATCGCCCGCGGGCGCATTCCAGGCTAGGCGCGCCGGGCCCGATGCCAGGCGCAGCCACGCTGATTCCGGCCCTTTCGGGCCGTTTTCGTCAGCGTCCTGAACGAATCACGGCGTCCCGCCCCGCTGGCGGGGCCGCCCATGCTAGACAACCTTGTTTCGGAGTTTTACCAATGGCACTGCAACGCACCCTGTCCATCATCAAGCCGGACGCCGTTTCCAAGAACGTGATCGGCGAAATCCTGACCCGCTTCGAGAAAGCCGGCCTGCGCGTCGTCGCCGCTAAAATGGTTCAGCTGTCCGAGCGTGAAGCCGGCGGCTTCTATGCCGAGCACAAAGAGCGTCCGTTCTTCAAGGACCTGGTTTCCTTCATGACTTCCGGTCCGGTTGTAGTCCAGGTCCTGGAAGGCGAGGACGCCATCGCCAAGAACCGCGAGCTGATGGGCGCCACCGATCCGAAGAAAGCCGACGCCGGTACCATCCGCGCCGACTTCGCCGTCTCCATCGACGAGAACGCCGTCCACGGTTCCGATTCCGAAGCTTCCGCCGCTCGCGAGATCGCCTACTTCTTCGCGGCTACCGAAGTCTGCGAGCGCATTCGCTGATCGAGCGTGGGTGAGGGTGAAGCCATGACAACGACCACCGCCGGCAAGGTGAACCTGCTGGGCCTGACCCAGCCGCAGCTGGAACAGTTCTTCGAGTCCATCGGCGAGAAGCGTTTCCGGGCCGGCCAGGTCATGAAGTGGATTCACCACTTTGGCGTCGACGATTTCGACGCCATGACCAACGTCGGCAAGGCCTTGCGCGAAAAGCTCAAGGCCTCAGCCGAGATACGCGGTCCCGAGATCGTCAGCCAGGACATCTCCGCCGACGGCACCCGCAAGTGGGTGGTCCGGGTGGCGTCCGGCAGTTGCGTCGAGACCGTGTACATCCCCCAGGGCGGACGCGGCACCCTGTGCGTGTCCTCCCAGGCGGGCTGCGCCCTGGATTGCAGTTTCTGCTCCACCGGCAAGCAGGGTTTCAACAGCGACCTCACCGCCGCCGAGGTGATCGGCCAGGTGTGGATCGCCAACAAGTCGTTCGGTACCGTTCCGGCCAAGATCGACCGCGCCATCACCAATGTCGTGATGATGGGCATGGGCGAGCCGCTGCTGAACTTCGACAACGTGGTCGCCGCCATGAACATCATGATGGACGACCTCGGCTACGGTATTTCCAAGCGCAAGGTGACCCTGTCCACCTCCGGCGTGGTGCCGATGATCGACAAGCTCGGCGAGGTGATCGACGTGTCCCTGGCCCTGTCGCTGCACGCACCGAACGACGAGTTGCGCAACAAGCTGGTGCCGATCAACAAGAAGTATCCGCTGGGCATGCTGCTGGATGCCTGCCGCCGGTATATTTCCCGGCTCGGCGAGAAGCGCGTGCTGACCGTCGAGTACACCCTGCTCAAGGATGTCAACGATCAGCCCGAGCATGCTGAGCAGATGATCGCATTGCTGAAAGACACGCCTTGCAAGATCAACCTGATTCCGTTTAATCCATTCCCGCACTCCGGCTACGAGCGCCCGAGCAACAATGCCATCCGGCGTTTCCAGGACATGTTGCACAAGGGCGGCTTCAACGTGACCGTGCGTACCACCCGCGGCGACGACATCGACGCGGCCTGTGGCCAACTGGTCGGCCAGGTCATGGATCGTACCCGCCGGAGCGAACGTTATATTGCCGTGCGCCAACTGGCCGAGTCCGAGTCGGCGGCGAATCGAAATTGAGTGAGAGGAGGGTTCCGATGACTGTACGCGCCGCGCTGGTGTTCCTGTTGGCTGTTGGGCTGACAGGCTGCGTGACGAGCGGAGATCAGAATCCCCTGAAAACCGACAAGGGCCGTGACGAGGCGCGCGATGCCTATATCCAGCTCGGCCTCGGCTATCTCCAGCGGGGGAACACCGAGCAGGCCAAGGTGCCGCTGCGCAAGGCCCTCGAGATCGACCCTTCCAGCGCCGACGCGCATGCCGCACTGGCGGTGGTATTCCAGACCGAGATGGAGCCCAAGCTGGCCGACGAGGAGTACCGCAAGGCGCTCGCCAGCGATAGCCGCAATGCCCGGGTACTGAACAACTACGGCGGTTTCCTCTACGAGCAGAAGCGCTACGAGGAGGCCTATCAGCGTCTCCTGGAGGCCAGCCAGGACACCCTCTATCCCGAGCGCTCGCGGGTCTTCGAGAACCTCGGCCTGGTTTCGCTGCAAATGAAGAAACCGGCCCAGGCCAAGGAGTACTTCGAGAAATCCCTGCGTCTGAACCGTAACCAGCCCAGCGTCGCGCTGGAGATGGCCGACCTGCTCTACAAGGAGCGCGAGTACGTGCCGGCTCGCCAGTACTATGATCTCTTTGCCCAGGGCGGCGGGCAGAACGCCCGCAGCCTGTTGCTGGGCATTCGTCTCGCGAAGGTCTTCGAGGACCGCGACACGGCCGCCAGCTATGGCCTGCAGTTGAAACGCCTGTACCCAGGCTCTCCCGAATATCAGGAATTCCAGGCGGAAAAATGATGAAAGCGCCGCAGCCCGAAGTCGTAGCCACCGCTTCCCGTCAGAACCCCGGGGAAACCCTGCGCCAGGCGCGCGAGCAGAAGGGCTTGTCGTTGTCGCAGGTGGCCGGGCAACTGAACCTGACCGAGAATTCGCTGCGTCAGCTGGAAAACGGCGCTTTCGACAAGCTGCCGGGGCACACCTTCTCGCGCGGCTACATCCGCGCCTACGCCAAGCTCATGGGCCTCGACCAGGCCGAGCTGGTCAACAGCTTCGACCATTTCACCGGCACCAATGCCAGCGGCAGCACCGTACAGAGCCTGGGACGGGTCGCCGAGCCGGTGCGCCTGTCGCGCAACGTGCTGCGTATCGTCAGTCTGTTACTGCTCGCCCTGCTGATCGGCTTCGGCTACTTCTGGTGGCAGGAGCATTCCGCGCGCACGCCGGAAACCGCCGGTCTGAGCCTCGAGCATGTCGAAGTGGAAAGCGCCGACGGCACCACCGAGATCCATACCCTGGACGAGCCTGAAGACCAGGCGGTGATCGAAGCGCAGAAGGAAGGCGAGCAAGCGTCCGCCGAGGTTGCTCCGGAAGTCGCCGCCCAGGCCGAGGGTTCGCCGCCGGTGGCGAGCGAGGGCGCGCAGGTTCCCGCCGCTCCGGCCCAGGGCACCCCCGCCGCGCCCCAGCAGCCCGTTACCGCCGCGCCTGCCGGCACGGCTCCCGCTCCCGGTACTGCTCCAGCCGTTCCGGCGACGGCCAGTCCGGCCGCCCCGCCAGCGCCGAGCGAACCTGCCGCCGCGCCCGTGGTGGCCGGCGAGGGCCAGGGGGTGGTCAAGGTACAGTTCGTCGCCGATTGCTGGACCCAGGTCACCGACGCCAACGGCAAGGTCCTGGTCAGCGCGCTGAAGCGCAAGGGCGACAGCCTGGAACTGGCCGGCAAGGCCCCGCTGGAGCTGCGCCTCGGTTTCGCTCGCGGCGCCCAGGTCAGCTACAACGGCCAGCCGGTGGACGTGACCCCCTTCGTCCGCGGCGAAACGGCCCGTCTGAAGGTAGGACAATGAGCATTCATAGCGCTTCTCCGATCATTCGCCGCAAGTCTCGGAAAATCTGGGTCGGCAACGTCCCGGTGGGCGGCGATGCGCCGATCGCCGTGCAGAGCATGACCAACACCGAGACCTGCGACGTCGCTGCCACCGTCGCGCAGATCCGCCGCCTGGAAGATGCCGGCGCGGACATCGTGCGGGTTTCCGTCCCCGACATGGACGCCGCCGAGGCGTTCGGCAAGATCAAGCAGCAGGTCAACGTGCCGCTGGTCGCCGACATCCACTTCGACTATCGCATCGCCCTGCGCGTCGCCGAGCTGGGAGTGGACTGCCTGCGCATCAATCCGGGCAACATCGGTCGCGAGGACCGGGTCAAGGCCGTGGTCGACGCCGCGCGCGAGCGCAACATCCCGATCCGTATCGGCGTCAATGCCGGTTCGCTGGAAAAGGACCTGCAGAAGAAATACGGCGAACCGACCCCGGAAGCCCTGCTCGAATCGGCCATGCGCCACGTCGATCATCTCGACAAGCTGGACTTCCAGAACTTCAAGGTCAGCGTCAAGGCCTCCGACGTCTTCATGGCCGTCGCCGCCTATCGCCTGCTGGCCAGGCAGATCGAGCAGCCCCTGCACCTGGGCATCACCGAGGCCGGCGGCCTGCGCTCCGGCACGGTGAAGTCGGCGGTGGGGCTGGGCATGCTCCTGGCCGAGGGAATCGGCGACACCATCCGGATTTCCCTGGCTGCCGATCCGGTCGAGGAGATCAAGGTCGGTTTCGACATCCTCAAGTCCCTGCACCTGCGCTCCCGTGGCATCAACTTCATCGCCTGCCCGAGCTGTTCGCGGCAGAACTTCGACGTGGTGAAGACCATGAACGAGCTGGAAGGGCGCCTGGAGGACCTGCTGGTACCGATGGACGTGGCCGTGATCGGTTGCGTCGTCAACGGTCCGGGCGAAGCCAAGGAGGCCCATGTCGGCCTCACCGGCGGCACTCCGAACCTGGTGTATATCGACGGCAAGCCGTCGCAGAAACTGACCAACGACAACCTGGTGGACGAGCTGGAACGGCTGATCCGCCAGAAGGCGGCCGAGAAGGCCGAAGCCGATGCGAGCCTGATCGCCCGCGGCTGACCCGTTTAAGGACCCTACGTGAGCAAGTCCCTGCAAGCCATTCGTGGCATGAACGACATCCTGCCGGAGCAGACTCCGGCCTGGCGCTATCTGGAACGCACCTTCGCCGGCCTGCTGGACGGCTACGGCTACAGCGAGATCCGCCTGCCCATCCTCGAGTTCACCGAACTCTTCGCCCGCGGCATCGGCGAAGGCACCGACGTGGTCGACAAGGAGATGTACACCTTCCTCGACCGCAACGGCGAATCCCTGACCATGCGTCCGGAAGGTACCGCCGGTTGCGTGCGCGCCGTGCTGGAGCACGGCCTGAGCGGCGGTGGTCAAGTGCAGAAGCTCTGGTACACCGGGCCGATGTTCCGTTACGAGAAACCGCAGAAAGGTCGCTACCGGCAGTTCCACCAGATCGGCGTGGAAGTCTTCAACCTGCCCGGTCCGGACATCGACGCCGAGTTGATCATCCTCACCTGGCGCCTGTGGCAGAAGCTCGGCATGGCCGACGCGGTGACCCTGCAGCTCAACACCCTCGGTTCCAGCGAGGCCCGCGCACGCTATCGCGAGGCCCTGGTGGCCTATCTGCAGGAGCGCTTCGAGCAACTCGACGAAGACAGCCAGCGGCGCATGACCACCAATCCGCTGCGAATCCTCGACAGCAAGGTGGAGAGCACCCAGGCATTGCTGGTCGGCGCGCCGACCCTGCACGACTATCTCGACGAAGAATCGATCGCCCACTTCGAGGGTCTCAAGGCCCGCCTGGATGCTGTCGGACTGCGCTACGAAATCAACCAGAAGCTGGTGCGCGGCCTGGACTATTACTGCCGCACGGCTTTCGAGTGGGTCACCGACAAGCTTGGCGCCCAGGGCACCGTTTGCGGCGGTGGCCGCTACGACGGGCTGGTCAGCCAGTTCGGCGGCAAGCCGACCCCGGGCGTCGGTTTCGCCATGGGCGTGGAACGCCTGGTGCTGCTGCTGGAAACCTTGGGTGTGATCCCCGCCGAACTGAACCGTCCGGCCGACCTCTACGTCTGCGCCTTCGGCGAACCGGCCGAGCTGGCCGCCCTGACCCTGGCCGAACAGTTGCGCAGCGCCATTCCCGGCATACGCCTGCTGGTCAACGCCGGCGCCGGTAGCTTCAAGAGCCAGTTCAAGAAGGCCGACAAGAGCGGCGCGCGCTTTGCCCTGATCCTCGGGGAGGACGAGGTGGCCAATCGCGTGGTAGGTTTCAAGCCCCTGCGTGACGAGGGCGAGCAACAAAGCATTGCCTGGGATGCTCTGCCCGAGCACCTGGCAGCCTGTCTGGCACAGGCTTGAGAACATAAAGAATAGGAGTGATTGGGGTGACATCGCGTACCGAAGACGAAGACCTGGCGCAGATCAAGGACTGGTGGCAGCGCAACGGCAAGCCCCTGGTCACCGGCGGCATCCTCGCGCTGGCAGTGGTATTCGGCTGGCAGGCCTGGCAGAAGTACCAGACCAACCAGGCGCAGGGCGCCTCGATCGTCTACCAGCAACTGATCGAAACCGCGCTGAATCCGGCCGGCCAGCCGGATCCGGCGAAGGTGGCGGAGCTGGCCGGCAAGCTGAAGAGCGAGTTCGGCGGCACCCATTATGCCCAGTACGGCAGCCTGTTCGTGGCCAAGGTCGCGGTCGACAGCGGCAAGCTGGATGACGCCGTTGCCGAGCTGAAGGCGGTCATGGACAAGCCGGCCGACGCCACCCTCGGCGAACTGGCGCGGCAGCGCCTGGCCCGGGTCCTGGCGGCCCAGGGCAAGGTCGAGGAAGGCCTGAAGCTGCTCGATGGCGACGCCGACAAGGCCTACGTCTCTACCCGCGAGGAGCTCAAGGGCGACCTGCTGGTGCAGCTCAAGCGCACCGACGAGGCCCGCGCGGCCTACGAGAAAGCCAAGCAGTCGCTGCCCGAAGACGGTGCCGGCGATGCCCTGCAGATCAAGCTCGACGACCTGTCCAAGGGAGAGGCCTGAGATGGTGCAATGGAAACACGCGGCGCTGCTCGCCCTGGCCCTGGCGGTCGTGGGTTGCAGCAGCAACAGCAAGAAGGAACTCCCGCCCGCCGAACTGACCGACTTCAAAGAGGAAGTCGTGTTGAGCAAGCAGTGGAGCCGCTCGGTCGGTGATGGCCAGGGCGACCTGTACAACCTGCTCGAACCGGCCGTCGATGGTTCCACCATCTACGCCGCGTCCGCCGAAGGGCGGGTGATGGCGATCCAGCGCGAGACCGGCGACGTGCTCTGGAAGAAGGACCTCGAGCGTCCGGTTTCCGGCGGTGTCGGCGTTGGCTACGGCCTGGTGCTGGTGGGTACCCTGCGCGGTGACGTGATCGCCCTCGACGAAGCTACCGGCAAGAAGAAGTGGACCAAGCGAGTCAACAGCGAAGTGCTGTCGGCGCCGGCCACCAACGGCGACGTGGTGGTGGTGCAGACCCAGGACGACAAGCTGATCGGCCTCGATGCGGCCAGCGGCGACCAGCGCTGGATCTACGAAAGCACCGTGCCGGTGCTGACCCTGCGCGGCACCGGCGCGCCGCTGATCGCCGGCAACATGGCCCTGGCTGGCCTGGCCAGCGGCAAGGTGGTGGCGGTCGACGTACAGCGCGGCCTGCCGATCTGGGAGCAGCGGGTAGCGATTCCCCAGGGGCGTTCCGAACTGGATCGCGTGGTGGATATCGACGGCGGCCTCCTGCTGTCCGGCGACACCCTCTACGTGGTCAGCTACCAGGGCCGTGCCGCGGCGCTGGACGTGAACAGCGGCCGCCTGCTCTGGCAGCGCGAAGCGTCGAGCTACGTCGGCGTCGCCGAAGGCTTCGGCAATATCTACGTCAGCCAGGCCAGCGGTTCGGTGGAAGGCCTGGATTCGCGCGGCGCTTCTTCGCTGTGGAACAACGACGCCCTGGCGCGTCGCCAACTGTCGGCTCCGGCGGTGTTCTCCAGCAACGTGGTGGTCGGCGACCTGGAAGGCTACGTGCACCTGCTGAGCCAGGTGGACGGTCGCTTCGTCGGTCGCGAGCGGGTCGACAGCGATGGCGTGCGGGTTCGTCCGCTGGTGGTCGGGAGCTGGATGTACGTGTTCGGCAACGGTGGCAAGCTCGTCGCCTACACCATCCGCTAGACTGGGTTTCAAGTGTCCGGCCGCTGCCGTCCGACGTCAGCGGCCTTTGTGTTTTCTGAATTCTCGTGGAGAGCCGCATGGTTCCCGTTATTGCCCTGGTGGGTCGCCCGAACGTCGGCAAGTCCACTCTGTTCAACCGCCTGACCAAGTCGCGCGACGCCATCGTGGCGGAGTACGCAGGCCTGACCCGCGATCGCCAGTACGGCGAGGCGCGCTGGCAGGGCCGCACCTATATCGTCATCGATACCGGAGGCATCTCCGGCGATGAGGAAGGCATCGATGCGAAAATGGCCGAGCAATCGTTGCAGGCCATCGAGGAGGCGGATGCCGTCCTGTTCCTGGTCGATTCGCGCGCCGGCATGACCGCCGCCGACCAGATGATCGCCGAGCACCTGCGCAAGCGGAACAAGCGCAGCTTCCTGATCGCCAACAAGGTCGACACCATCGATCCCGATCTCGCTCGCGCCGAGTTCAGCCCGCTGGGCCTGGGCGATGCGCTGCCGATCGCCGCCGCCCACGGTCGCGGCATCAACCATATGCTGCAGGAAGCCCTGGGGATCTTCCCCAAGGACAACGCGGAGGAAGAAGGCGAGGGCGAGCCGGCGAGCGAAGAGGTCGCCGAAGGCGAGGAACCGACCCGGATTCCCGGTCCCAGCGAGAAGGACGGGATCAAGATCGCCATCATCGGCCGGCCCAACGTGGGCAAGTCGACCCTGGTCAACCGCATGCTCGGCGAAGAGCGGGTGATCGTCTACGACCAGGCCGGCACCACCCGCGACAGCATCTACATCCCGTTCGAGCGCAACGAGGAGAAGTACACCCTGATCGACACCGCTGGCGTGCGGCGTCGCGGCAAGATCTTCGAGGCGGTGGAAAAGTTCTCGGTGGTGAAGACCCTCCAGGCGATCCAGGACGCCAACGTGGTGATCTTCGTCATGGACGCCCGCGAAGGGGTGGTCGAGCACGACCTCAACCTGCTCGGCTTCGTCCTCGAGACCGGCCGTGCCCTGGTCATCGCCCTGAACAAGTGGGATGGCATGGAGGCGGCCGAGCGTGACTACGTGAAGACCGAACTGGAGCGGCGCCTGCTGTTCGTCGACTTCGCCGACATCCATTTCATTTCGGCCCTGCATGGCACCGGCGTCGGCCATCTCTACAAGTCGGTCCAGGAGTCCTTCCGTTCGGCGGTGACCCGCTGGCCGACCAGCCGCCTGACCAGCATCCTCGAGGACGCCGTGCAGGTGCACCAGCCGCCGATGGTCAACGGTCGCCGGATCAAGCTGCGCTACGCCCACCTGGGCGGCGCCAACCCGCCGCTGATCGTGATCCACGGCAACCAGGTGGACGCGGTGCCGAAGGCCTATACCCGCTACCTGGAGAAGACCTACCGGCGGGTATTGAAGTTGGTCGGTACGCCGATCCGCATCGAGTACAAGGGCGGCGAGAACCCCTACGAGGGCAAGAAGAACTCGCTGACCGCGCGCCAGGTCAACAAGAAGCGCCGGCTGATGTCGCACCACAAGAAAGCCGAGAAGAAGAAGAAGGACAAGCGCCGCTGAGGGTGGCGTTTCCTTCGTCGAAAGGCCCGGCGGGTATCCCTGTCGGGCCTTTTTCATTGGCCGCGGCTGTAGAGCCAGGCCGCCGGCGTTGACCGCCGATTCCCTGTCGTGGCGACGAATGATCGCGAGGCGGTTGTTCGTCCTGCGCCATCGCCTGGCCCATATTCCCCTCTGACCTGAAGCGGCCACGGTTTTTTCTAAGGCGTGCCCCTGCAGCGTCGCTCCCGGATCGGCTATCCTGCCCTGCCACCCGTCTGGCCGGGCTGTCGTCCGGCGAGTCTCTGCAGGAAGTCCCGATGATTCAGAGCAAGCTGCCGAATGTCGGCACCACCATCTTCACCCGCATGTCGCAACTGGCCGCCGAGTGTGGCGCGATCAACCTCTCCCAGGGCTTTCCCGATTTCGACGGTCCGCCGGAGCTGCGCGAGGCGGTAGGCCGGCATATCGCCGCCGGGCACAACCAGTACGCGCCGATGACCGGCTTGCCGGCCCTGCGCGAGCAGGTGGCGAAGAAGATCGAGCAGTTCTATGGACGCCGGGTGAGCGCCGACAGCGAGGTGACCATCACACCGGGGGCGACCGAGGCGATCTTCAGCGCGATCCAGGCGCTGGTCCATCCGGGCGACGAAGTGGTGGTACTCGACCCGTCCTACGACAGCTACGAACCCTCCGTGCAACTCGCCGGCGGGCGTTGCGTGCACGTGCCGCTGGCGCTGCCGGACTTCTCCATCGACTGGCAGCGCATGGCCGAGGCCATCGGGCCGCGTACCCGGCTGGTCATCATCAATACCCCGCACAACCCCAGCGGCGCGCTGATCAACCGCGAGGAACTGGACCGCCTGGCCGCGCTGATTCGCGACCGGGATATCTACCTGATCAGCGACGAGGTTTACGAGCACCTGGTGTTCGACGGTGTCGCCCATACCAGCGTGCTGTCCCACGAGGAGTTGTATCCGCGCTCCTTCGTGGTCAGCTCGTTCGGCAAGACCTACCACGTCACCGGCTGGAAGACCGGCTACGTGGTCGCGCCGCCGGCGCTCAGCGCGGAGCTGCGCAAGGTCCACCAGTACGTCAACTTCTGTGGCGTCACGCCGCTGCAATGGGCATTGGCGGACTACATGGCCGGCCATCCCGAACATTTGCGGCAATTGCCCGGTTTCTACCAGGCCAAGCGCGACCTGTTCTGCGACCTGCTGCTGGACTCTCGCTTCCGTTTTACCCGTGCGCCGGGCACCTACTTCCAGTGCGTGGACTATTCGGCCGTCCGTCCGGACCTGGACGACGTGGCCATGGCCGAGTGGCTGACCCGCGAACACGGAGTGGCGGCGATCCCGGTTTCGGTGTTTTATGAAAAGGCGCCGGACGCCATGCGGCTGGTCCGGTTCTGTTACGCCAAACGCGAGGAGACGCTGCGTCAGGCAGCGGAAAAGCTATGCGCGATCTGACGGTTCTGCCGGACCTGGACATCGCCCTGGTCCAATCCTCCCTGGCCTGGCACGACGCCCAGGCCAACCGCGAGCATTTCGCCGCCCTGCTGGAGAGCGCCGCCGGTGCCGACCTGGTGGTCCTCCCGGAGATGTTCACCACGGGTTTCAGCATGGCTTCGGCCGAGCAGTCCGAGCCCGAGCTGGGGCCGACCCATGCCTGGCTGCTGGAGCAGGCCCGGCGCCTTGGCGCGGTGGTCACCGGCAGCCTGATCGTCCAGCTCGCCGACGGCAGCCATCGCAACCGCCTGCTCTGGGCGCGTCCGGACGGCGAGATGCTGCACTACGACAAGCGCCATCTGTTCCGCATGGCCGGCGAACACGAGCACTACAGTCCCGGCGAACGCCAGGAACTGTTCGAACTCAAGGGCTGGCGGGTGCGCCCGTTGATCTGCTACGACCTGCGTTTCCCGGTGTGGAGCCGCGACCCGCACGACACCGACCTGTTGCTCTACACCGCCAACTGGCCCGCGCCTCGTCGACAGCACTGGAACCGCCTGCTGCCGGCGCGGGCTATCGAGAACCTTTGCTACGTGGTGGCGGTGAACCGTATCGGCGAAGACGGCAACGCCTTGCGCTACGCTGGGGATAGCCAGGTCCTGGACTTCCAGGGCGACAGCCTGTTCAACGCGGCGGACGCCGACGGCGTGTTCCGCGTCCGGCTGGACGCGGCGGCACTGGCGGCCTATCGCCAGCGTTTCCCGGCCTACATGGACGCGGATCGCTTCGAAATCCATCCTTGAGTGCCGGAACGTCCGCTTCCGGTCGATGTCCGAGGCCATGACCCGGCGCTGCGCATGATGGCGCAGTGCCGGGAATGGAGTTACCCGTATCCCGCGGCGCCGCGCCGTGGGCATCAGATCAGGAGGAAGACCAATGGGACTGCTCGATTCGATTCTCGGTTCGGCGCTGGGTGGCTCTGAAGGACAGGGAGGTGCTCGCGATCCGAAAGTGGCCCTGTTGATCGGGCTGGTGACCATGCTGATGTCGCGCCAGGGCGGTGCGGCACAGGGCGGTGGCGATGGCGGTGGTCTGCTCGGTTCGCTGGGCAGCATCCTTGGTAGCGCCGGCGGTGGGGCTGCGAGCGGCGGGCTGGGTGGCGTCCTCGGCGATCTGCTCGGTGGCGCCGCGGGCGGTGCCGGGCAGGCGGCGCCGGGCGTGGAGGCCGGCTCACTGGGCGGACTCGGCGGGTTGTTCCAGATGCTCCAGAACGCAGGCCTGGGCGATGCCCTGAATTCCTGGATCGGCGCTGGGCCGAACCAGTCGGTGTCGGCGGCGGACATTTCCCGGGTCTTCGGCGACGGTCAATTGCAGCAACTGGCGGACTCCGCCGGAGTCAGCCAGGGCGAGGCGGCCGAACACCTGAGCAGCCTGCTGCCGGAACTGGTCAACAAGCTGACGCCGGACGGCCAGGCGCCGCAGGGCGACCTGGACATCGGTTCGCTGCTGGCGCGCTTCAGCTAAGGCTTTCCCGTCGATGCGGGGCGGATAGCCGCGATACGGTTATCCGCTCTACGCAACGGGGCGAGGCCGCCCTTGACGGCAGGTCGGTCAATAGGCGCTGGCGCTGTCCAGGCGGTGGATCGCCTGTTCGTCGAGCTTCAGGTGGGTGGCGGCGATCAGGTCGTCGAGCTGTTCCAGGCTGGTGGCGCTGGCGATCGGCGCGGTCACCGTCGGGCGAGCGATGAGCCAGGCCAGGGCGACCTGGGTCGGGTTGGCGTTGTACTGCTCGGCCACTTCGTCGAGCGCCGCGAGGATGGCCACGCCGCGCTCGTTGAGATAACCCTTCACCTTCTCCCCCCGGGCTCGCCCGGCGGTGTCGGCCTGGCTGCGGTACTTGCCGCTGAGGAAGCCGCTGGCCAGCGAGTAGTAGCTGATCACCCCGATACCGAGTTCTTCCACTGTCGGCTCCAGGTTGGTCTCGTAGTCGGCGCGATCGTACAGGTTGTATTCGGGTTGCAGGCTCTGGTAGCTCGGCAGGTGGAGCCGGGCGCTGACCTGGCGTGCCTCGAGGAGGCGCCGGGCGTCGTAGTTGGAGGCGCCGATGACCCGTACCTTGCCTTTCTTGATCAGTTCGCCATAGGTGGAAAGGGTTTCCTCCAGGTCGGTGTGGGGATCGTCGGTGTGCGACTGGTAGAGGTCCAGGTAGTCGGTCTGCAGGCGTCGTAGCGAGCGCTCCAGGGCCTGCTCGATATAGGCGGCGGATAGGCCTTTGTGGCCATTGCCCATGTCCATCCCGACCTTGCTGGCGATCACCATGCGGTCGCGTTTGCCGGTGCGTTTCAGCCACTTGCCGATGAGGGTTTCCGACTCGCCGCCCTGGTGCCCGGGAACCCAGCGCGAATAGACGTCGGCGGTGTCGATGCAGTTCAGGCCGGCGTCGAGCAGGGCGTCCAGCAGCCTGAAGGAGGTGCTTTCGTCGGCAGTCCAGCCGAAGACGTTGCCGCCGAATACCAGTGCCGGTATCTCCAGGCCGGAGTTGCCGAGTTTGCGTGTGGTCATGCGTCATCCCTCCTGAGTGCGGTCCTGTGTGGGCGCTTTCGTTCGCACGTCTTGCTGTGACTCCCGGCGGGCGCGGAATGTTCAGCCGGCGCGCAGCGTCCTATAGACTCTGCCGGTTGCCGGGATTTTCCAATGCCGGCCCTGGTAAAGCTTCAGTAAATATCCGCAGGGAGCACACGCATGAACAGCGACACCGAGAATCCGTTCCGCCCACCGGAGGCCCGCCTGGACGAGCCTGACGCCACCCATGGCGAGCCGCTGTACAGGCTTTCCGCGATCGGTCTGGGTACCTTCATCGGCACGCCCCTGGCCGGTGCCTTCCTCGCGGCGGTGAATCTCCGTCGCCTGGGACGGGCGCAGGAAGTCGGGAAAACCTGGCTGGTCGGCCTCTGCCTGTTTGTCCTGCTGCCAGTTCTGGGCGCGATACTGCCGGAGAACATCCCCTCGATCGGCTTCACGGTGGCGCAGATATTCGGCATGGTCTACTACGCCAAATCAGCCTTCGGTCCGGCCCTGGACAGCCACAAGGCAGCGGGCGGAGCGTTCATTTCCAACTGGCGGGCGGCGGGGATCGGCCTGCTGTTCATGTTGGTGGTTCTGTCGGTAGCGATCCCGGTGGTGATGCTGGTGGTGTGAGGGGCAGCCCGCGCTTTGCCTTATCATGAGTTCTTTATCCGCGATGACTGGCCATGACTACACAACGCTACCTGCTCGATGAACTGGAAACCGCCGACATGCTCGAGATCGACGGTCTGCACGCCTGGCGCTTCGAACTCAACGAGAACCTGCTGGACCAGGCGGACCAGGCGGCGGAAGCCGACCAGCCGTTCGCCAGCGAAGACTGGGTGCTGGCGGTGGAAAGCCTAGATGGACGCACCCGTCGCGAGTGGCGTTTTTCCTACAACGCGGTGATGGAAGCCGAGCCCCAGGCCGATGGCGAGTCCTGGCGCCTGACCACAGGGGAGGGGGCGTACCAGCTCCGTTGCCTGGGAGCGGTCAGCGCCAGCGGCGAGGATGAGTGAAGCGACTCAGCTGAAAGATGCCCATGAAAAAAGGGAGCCGCCTGGCTCCCTTTTTTCCCTTCCGTGCCGGTCAGGCCGCCTTGGCCTCGGCCTGGGTCACCGCGCGGTTCAGCGCGCTGAACAGGGCGCGGAAGCTGGCGGTGGTGATGTTCTCGTCGATGCCGATGCCGTGCAGCGGGCGCTGGCCCTCCAGGCGGATCTCGATATAGGCCGCGGCCTTGGCATTGGCGCCGGCGCCGATGGCGTGCTCATGGTAGTCCATGATTTCCGCCTTGACCGGCAGGGCGGCCACCAAGGCTTCCAGCGGTCCCTTGCCGATCCCGCGCCAGTGCTGCTTCTCGCCGTCGAAGGAGACTTCCAGGTCGACGGCGCTGGTGCCGTTCTCTTCCTGCAGGCGATGGCTGGCGAGGACGTAGGGCGAGGTCGCCTTGAGGTATTCGTTTTCCAGCAGCGAGTAGATCTGTTGTGCGGTCATTTCCAGGCCCAGACGGTCGGTCTCGCCTTGCACTACCTGGCTGAACTCGATCTGCATGCGCCGCGGCAGGCTGATGCCGTACTCCTGTTCGAGCAGGAAGGTGATGCCGCCCTTGCCGGACTGGCTGTTGACCCGGATCACCGCTTCGTAGTCGCGGCCGATGTCGGCCGGATCGATCGGCAGGTACGGCACTTCCCAGATCGCGTCTTCCTTCTGCTGGGCGAAGCCCTTGCGAATGGCATCCTGGTGCGAGCCGGAGAAAGCGGTATGGACCAGGTCGCCGACATATGGATGGCGCGGGTGGACCGGCAACTGGTTGCACTCTTCGACCACCTTGCGCACCGCGTCGATGTCGGAGAAGTCCAGTTGCGGATGCAGGCCCTGGGTGTACATGTTCAAGGCCAGGGTCACCAGGTCGACGTTGCCGGTGCGCTCGCCGTTGCCGAACAGGCAACCTTCGACGCGGTCGGCGCCAGCCATCAGGCCCAGCTCGGTGGCGGCCACGCCGGTGCCACGGTCGTTGTGGGTGTGCAGGCTGATGATCACGCTGTCACGCTTGTCGACGTGGCGGCCGAACCATTCGATCTGGTCGGCGTAGACGTTCGGCGTGGCGCACTCCACGGTGGCCGGCAGGTTGAGGATGATCTTGTTGTCCGGGGTCGGTTGCCAGACGTCGATCACCGCGTTGCAGACCTCCACCGAGAACTCCAGCTCGGTAGAGCTGAAGATTTCCGGCGAGTACTGGAACGACCACTGGGTATCCGGTTGCTCGGCGGCCAGCTTCTTGATCAGTTTCGCGGCGTTGGTGGCGATGTCCACGACGCCCTGCTTGTCCTGGTTGAAGACGATGCGGCGGAACGACGGGGCGGTGGCGTTGTAGACGTGGACGATGGCCTTCTTCGCCCCGCGCAGGGATTCGAAGGTGCGGGTGATCAGGTCTTCGCGGGCCTGGGTCAGCACCTGGATGGTGACGTCGTCCGGGATGTGGTTGCCTTCGATCAACTCGCGGACGAAGTTGAAGTCGGTATCGGAAGCCGACGGGAAGGCCACTTCGATCTGCTTCAGGCCGACCTGCACCAGGGTCTTGAAGAACCGCATCTTCTTCGCCGCGTCCATCGGTTCGATCAGCGACTGGTTGCCGTCGCGCAGGTCGGAACTGCACCAGATCGGCACCTCGGTGATGGTCTTCGACGGCCAGGTGCGGTCGGGCAGATTGATGGCCGGGAATGGGCGGTATTTCTGCGAAGGGTCTTTCAACATGCTCATGGGGCTAATCCTTTGGAGTCGGTTCCTGGGCCGGCGGGGCCAGGCGAACGCAGTGACGAGATGAAGAGAAGCGTCGCTCAGCCACGCAGTCGCGGGCTGACCAGGCACAGGCAGGCGTGTTGGCGGAGCAGGATGAGGGTGTGTGGTGTTTTCATGCGTACCACACTAGTGAGACTGCATTTGAATGGCAAGCATTAAAGGAAAATTAGTAGAATTTCCCATTTGTGCGGCTTTTGTGGGTTTTTATTCTTTCTCGGCGGTGAAAGCTTGTCCTCGATTGCGCCGCCGGCACGCTCTCCGCAATGGAAAATTCTGCGGCCCCATGCCGCAGAAGAGCCAGCCGCCCTTGTGCGATCATTTCGTTCCCCGTGCCTGGGGCGTATAACGACAGGCGCATTCTTCTTTTCGGCATGACCCGGCGCGAGCGGCCATCCGGCCCGCTACGCGGTGGTCTTCATTCAAGACGGCGGGAGTCGCAGGTGGCGACCACTCTGAAACGACAAGGCATCGGTGCATGGCTGGCTCTGTTCGCCATGCTGATGATCTTCGTCGGGCCGTTGATCTCCCAGTCGATGCCGATGGACCACCCGATGCCGATGGGCGTGGGGATGGGCCACGAAGGCATGTCCCACGAGAACATGGACCATGGCGACATGGCCCATGCCGGCTGTTCCGATGCCCAGCGCTCCGTCGTCCATGCCGGCATGCCGGGGATGGGCGGCGAGGAAGGCAATCGCCTGGCCAGCGACGTGCTCTGGGAGAAGTGCGGTTATTGCAGCCTGTTGTTCCACAGCCCGCCGCTCACCGAAGACGCCTGCCTGGCGCTGTTCTCCGTTCCCTTCGCGACGGCGCCCGCCGTCGCTTTCCTGAACGAGGCGTTCGTCGCCTCGCCGGTGTTTCCCGGCGCCCGTACCCGTGCGCCGCCGTTCCTGATCGCCTGACCTCTTTCAATCCGATAGCCGCCGCTTCCTGGGGGCACCGGCGCGTCTTCGCCGCGCCGGTGACGCGAGCCTGGCCGGGTGCCTGCTCGCCGTGGGGGCGGGGCGGAAGTCACATAGATCATGGAAAAACGTATGTCTACTCAACAACGAGCGGCCGGCAACGCCTGCCCGACCGCCGCTTTCAGCTTCGACCCTGCCCGTCTCGCACAACGCCGCCGCTGGGCGGGAGCCTTCGCCGCACTGTGCGGCCTGGCCCTGTCTCCGTCGGCGCTCCTGGCCGAGGAGCACTCCCAGCACCAGGATCACGCCGTGGAGCTGGCGCCGAGCGTGGTCACCGGAGTTGCCCAGAGTTCGCCGCTGACCATCGTCACCAATCCCAAGGAGCCGCGCCAACCGGTGCCGGCCAGCGATGGGGCCGACTACCTGAAGACCATTCCCGGCTTCGCGGTGATCCGCAACGGCGGCAGCAACGGCGACCCGGTGCTGCGCGGGATGTTCGGTTCGCGCCTGAACATCCTCACCAACGGCGGCATGATGCTCGGTGCCTGTCCGAACCGGATGGACGCGCCGACCTCCTACATCTCGCCGGAAACCTACGACAAGCTCACCGTGATCAAGGGCCCGCAGACGGTGCTCTGGGGGCCGGGCGCGTCGGCCGGGACGATCCTCTTCGAGCGTGAGCCGGAGCGCTTCGGCGAACTCGGCTCGCGGGTCAACGCCAGCCTGCTGGCCGGCTCCAATGGCCGCTTCGACAAGGTGCTGGACGCTGCCGCCGGCAACCGGCTCGGCTACCTGCGCTTCACCGGCAACCACGCGCAGTCCGACGATTACGAGGACGGCGCCGGGAATACCGTGCCGTCGCGCTGGAAGAAGTGGAACGGCGACGTCGCGGTCGGCTGGACCCCCGACGAGGACACCCTGATCGAACTCACCGCCGGCAAGGGCGACGGCGAGGCACGTTACGCCGGGCGCGGCATGGACGGCTCGCAGTTCAAGCGCGAGAGCCTGGGCCTGCGCTTCGTCAAATCGAACGTCAGCGATGTGCTGGAGAAGGTCGAGGCGCAGGTCTACTACAACTACGCCGACCACATCATGGACAACTTCCGCCTGCGCACTCCCGACCCGTCCAGCATGATGCCCATGCCGATGGCGTCCCAGGTGGACCGACGCACCCTCGGCGGTCGCCTGGCGGCCACCTGGCGCTGGGACGACTTCAAGCTGGTCACCGGGGTCGACGCCATGCGCAACGAGCACCGCGCGCGCGGCTCCAAGTACGACATGATGACCGACTACTACACCGACGCCGACCAGTTCCCCTGGAGCAAGGACGCGGTGTTCCACAACTACGGGGCCTTCGGCGAACTGACCTGGTTCGCCGCCGAGCGCGACCGGCTGATCGGCGGGTTGCGCCTGGACCGCGCCTCGGTCAAGGACTACCGGCAGACCCTGAAGTCCGGGCACATGGGCCACGCCATGGCCAACCCGACGGCCAACGACACCCGCGCCGATACCTTGCCCAGCGGCTTCGTGCGCTACGAGCATGACCTTGCCGACTCGCCGACCACCCTCTACGCCGGCCTTGGCCATGCCGAGCGCTTCCCCGACTACTGGGAGCTGTTCTCGCCCAAGCGCGGGCCGAACGGGTCGGTCAACGCCTTCGACAAGATCAAGCCGGAAAAGACCACCCAGCTCGACTTCGGCCTCCAGTACAACGGCGACAAGCTGCAGGCCTGGGCCTCCGGCTACGTCGGGGTGGTCCAGGACTTCATCCTGTTCAGCTATCGCGAGGGCATGATGGGCTCCTCGACCCAGGCGACCAACGTCGACGCGCGGATCATGGGCGGCGAGCTGGGCGCTTCCTACCAGCTCACCGGCAACTGGAAGACCGACGCCAGCCTGGCCTATGCCTGGGGCAAGA
>NZ_SCND01000665.1:0-1209 GCF_005503585.1 Pseudomonas sp. 2VD | reverse complement strand
CCCCGACCTCGGGGACCGTGGTGGCGATCGGCGCACACCCCTATCCGCATGCCTCCGGTCTTCCCGCGCCGGCCATCGTCATCGCCAGCGACGGCCTGGAGCGCTGGACCGAGCTGCATCCCTGCCCGGACTTCCGCGCCGAAAGCCCGCTGGCGCTGCTCGAACGTATCCGCGCGGCCGGCATCGGCGGTCTCGGCGGCGCCGGCTTCCCCACCGCCGCCAAGCTCGCCGCGCGCCCGGCGGACAAGATCCATACGCTGGTGGTGAACGGCGCCGAATGCGAGCCCTACATCAGCGCCGACGACCTGCTCATGCGCGAGCGCGCCACGCAGGTGCTGAGCGGCATCGATATCCTGGTGCAGATCCTGCGCCCCGAAGAGGTGCTGGTCGGCATCGAGGACGACAAGCCGGAAGCCATCGCCGCCCTCGGCGCCGCCCTCGGTGAACGGCCCTATCGCATCGTCGCCCTGCCGACCCGCTATCCCTCGGGCGGCGAGCGCCAGCTGATCCAGTTGCTCACCGGCAGGGAAGTCCCCGCGGACGGCCTGCCGGCGGACATCGGCATCCTGTGCCAGAACGTCGGCACCCTGGCCGCCGTGCACGATGCCGTCGTCCTCGGTCGGCCGCTGATCTCGCGGATCACCACCCTCGCCGGCGGCGCCCTGGAGCGGCCGATGAACGTCGAGGCGCTGATCGGCACGCCGGTGCACGAGCTGCTGGCGTTCGCCGGCCTCGCCGAGGGACGCCTGGAACGCGTGCTGATGGGCGGGCCGATGATGGGCTTCGCCCTGCCCGATCTCTCGGTGCCGCTGATCAAGACCTGCAACTGCCTGCTCGCCGGCGATGCCACGGA
The DNA here is from genome assembly GCF_005503585.1 of Pseudomonas sp. 2VD. NCBI lineage: Bacteria > Pseudomonadati > Pseudomonadota > Gammaproteobacteria > Pseudomonadales > Pseudomonadaceae > Pseudomonas > Pseudomonas sp. 2VD. The sequence goes on along the minus strand of NZ_SCND01000665.1, from coordinate 356 downwards.
GCTGCCGGAACCAGTGCCGGCCATGCCCTGTATCCGCTGCGGCGACTGCGCCCAGGTCTGCCCCGTCAGCCTGCTGCCACAACAACTGCATTTCTTCGCCCTGGGCGACGAGCACGAGCAATTGCTCGCCCACAACCTGTTCGATTGCATCGAATGCGGCGCCTGCGCCTACGTCTGCCCGTCGAGCATTCCCCTGGTGCAGTACTACCGCGCGTCCAAGGCGGAGATCCGCGAGCAGCGGCAGAAGCTGCTGAAGGCCGAACAATCCCGTGAGCGTTTCGAGCAACGCCAGGCTCGCCTGCGCCGCGACGAGGAGCGCCGGGCCGCAGAACGCGCCCAACGCGCGGAGAAGGCCG
>NZ_SCND01000664.1:0-1210 GCF_005503585.1 Pseudomonas sp. 2VD | reverse complement strand
GCCTGTGGAGTGATTAGCTCGGCGCAGAACCGCAACTACTCGGCGGCTGACGTCACCCGGGCGTTCAGCACCGTCGGCGTGACCTGCCCGAGCGCGTTGTAAGCTCGGTGGCCCCGGCCGGCACTCCAGGAAGGAATGCCGGCCGGGGCCGCTCAAGCCGTCTTCCGCCAGGAGGACGGCTGCTTTATGTCGCTTGGGCCGCTGGCCTCCGCGAACCCGGTCTAAAGTTCAGGGGTGAGCATTTATTCCAAGACCGACCGGGAGTCCTGCCATGAGTCTGCTGTTCGAGCCTCTTAGCCTGCGTCAAATCACCTTGCCCAACCGCATCGCCGTATCGCCCATGTGCCAGTATTCGGCGCAGGAGGGCCTGGCCAACGACTGGCATCTCGTGCACCTGGGCAGCCGCGCGGTGGGCGGCGCCGGCCTGGTGATCGTCGAAGCCACCGCGGTGTTGCCCGAGGGGCGCATCACCGCCGACGACCTCGGCATCTGGAGCGACGCGCATGTCGAGCCGTTGCATCGCATCACCCGTTTCATCGAGTCCCAGGGCGCGGTCGCCGGGGTTCAGCTGGCCCACGCCGGGCGCAAGGCGAGTACCTGGCGGCCGTGGCTGGGCAAGCACGGCAGCGTGCCGATCGGCGACGGCGGCTGGATACCGGTGGCGCCGTCGGCGATCCCGTTCGATCCCCAGCACACGACCCCCGAGGCCCTGAGCGAGGCGCAGATCGAGGCGCTGGTGCAGGCCTTCGTACGCGCCGCCGAGCGCTCCCTGGCTGCCGGCTTCAAGGTCGCGGAGGTGCATGCGGCCCACGGCTACCTGTTGCATCAGTTCCTCTCGCCGCTGTCGAACCAGCGTCGCGACCAGTACGGCGGCTGCTTCGAGAACCGCATCCGCCTGCTTCTGCAGGTCACCGCCGCGGTGCGCAAGGCCTGGCCGGAAGAGTTGCCATTATTCGTGCGGCTGTCCGCCACCGACTGGGTGGAGGATGGCTGGAACCCCGACGAGACCGTGGAACTGGCCCGGCGCCTGAAGGACCTGGGCGTGGACCTGATCGACGTGTCTTCCGGCGGTACCGCGGCGAATGCGGAAATCCCGGTAGGACCGGGCTACCAGACCGAGTTCGCCGAACGGGTGAAGAAGGAGGCCGGCATCGCCAGCGGCACGGTGGGCATGATCACCGAGCCGGTGCAGGCCGAGCATATCCTGCGC
>NZ_SCND01000663.1:0-1226 GCF_005503585.1 Pseudomonas sp. 2VD | reverse complement strand
CCGCCGGACAGCGCCAGGTAGCTGCGCCCGGCCAGATGGCTGGCGTCGGCCGCCGCCAAGGCCTCGGCGACGATCTGCACATCGCGCTCGCGGCCGCTGGAATGGGGCAGCCGACCGAAGCCGACCACCGCCTCCACCGGAAAGGCGAAGCCCAGCGACGAACTCTGCGGCAGCACCGCCAGGCGCTGCGCGCGAGCGACGCCCGGCCAGTCGTCGAGGCCGCGCTCGTCGAGCAGCACCAGCCCTTCGGCCGGCTCCAGTTCGCCACAGAGAGCGCCAAGCAAGGTGCTCTTGCCAGCGCCGTTGGGGCCGAGTACGCCGAGCATCTCGCCAGGCCGCAGCTCCAGCTCGAGGCCTTCCAGTACAGTCTTTCCGCCACGGCGGATGGACAGGTTCTCCACGCGCAGCATCAGGCCCGCCCCCGCAATAGCAGATAAAGGAAGAACGGCGCGCCGATCAGTGCCGTGACGATGCCGATCGGCAACTCCGCCGGAGCCAGCGCCAGGCGCGCCAGCAGGTCGGCAAGCAGCAGGAGAATGGCGCCGGCCATCATCGAGGCCGGCAGCAACGTCCGATGATCCGGACCGGCAACCAGACGGATCAGGTGCGGCACCACCAGGCCGATGAAGCCGATCATCCCCGCCGCCGCCACTGCGGCGCCGACGCCGAGGGCAGTGCAAAGCACCAGTTCGGCCTTCAATCGCTCGACGTCGAAGCCCAGGTGACGGGCCTCGGACTCGCCGAGCAGCAGTGCGTTCAGCGCATCTGCCCGGCGCGGTAGCCAGCAGGCCACCAGCAGCGCCACCAGCAGCAGCGGCCAGAGTCGTGGGTAGCTGGCGCCGTTCAGGCTGCCCAGGTTCCAGAAGGTCAGGGTACGCAAGGTGGCGTCATCGGCGAGATAGGTAAACAGTCCGATCACCGCGCCGGACAGCGCGGTCAAGGCGATCCCTGCCAGCAACATGGTGGCCACGCTGGTCTGGCCATCGCGGCGGCCAAGTCGATAGACCAGCCAGGTCACCCCCAGGCCGCCGCCGAAGGCGCACAGCGACAGCAGGTAGGGCGCGAGGAACGCCGGCAAGCCACCCAGCGAGGCGCCGAATACGATGGCCAGCGCCGCGCCGAGGGCCGCGCCGCTGGACACCCCGACCAGCCCTGGATCGGCCAGCGGGTTGCGGAACAGGCCCTGCATCGCCACCCCGGACAGCGCCAGCACCGCGCCCACGGCC
>NZ_SCND01000662.1:0-1234 GCF_005503585.1 Pseudomonas sp. 2VD | reverse complement strand
TTGAAATCACATACCTGAATCCGGATAGACGTAAGCCCAAGCGAACGGATATCCAACCGAATTGCTTGACGATCATAGAGCGTTGGAACCACCTGATCCCTTCCCGAACTCAGTAGTGAAACGACGCATCGCCGATGGTAGTGTGGGGTCTCCCCATGTGAGAGTAGGTCATCGTCAAGCTCCTATCCCAAAACCCCTGGTCAGCGATGACCAGGGGTTTTGCTTTTGCGCGCGGAAAAGTGGCAAGCCAGCAGCGCTGCGGACGATAATCGAAAAACTTCGAGAGCTGCCGGGCGGCGTACTTCCGAGGGCATGGGAGACGCGATTTGCACTGTGCGCTCGTCTACAATAGCCGACAAATCCAGCCGAGCTCATTCATGTCCGATACCGATGTCCGTGGCCTGCAGGATCTTCCCCTGGAAGAACTGGTTGCTTGCCATGAGTGTGATCTGTTGATGCGCCGGGAACCCCTGGGACCGGGCGAGAAAGCCAATTGTCCGCGCTGCGGTTTCGAGTTGGCCGCGCATCGCCATCAATGGAAACGCCGTTGCTTCGCGCTGGTTCTGACGGCGCTCTTCCTCTATATCCCAGCCAATTTCCTGCCGATCATGAATCTCAGCCTGCTCGGCCAGACCCGCAGCGATACGGTCTGGACGGGAGTGCTCGGTCTTTACGACAGTGGCATGCAGGGCGTCGCCATCCTGGTATTCCTGTGCAGCATGGTGATCCCGTTGGTCAAGTTGCTCTGCCAGTTGCTGGTGATGATCAGCGTGCGTTTCGGTATCGCCCGTCACATCGGCATGCTGCTCTACCGCGGCTATCACCATCTGCGCGAGTGGGGGATGCTCGAGGTCTACCTCATGGGCATCCTGGTTTCCATCGTCAAGCTGATCGACATGGCCGACCTCAGCCTGGGCGTCGGCCTGGCCTGTTTCGTGGCGCTGCTGTTCACCCAGGTCTGGCTGGAGGTCACCATGTCGCCGCACCAGGTATGGGAAGCGCTGGGCGGCGAGGACGACGATGCGCGCGCTTGATGCCGGAATTCTGGTGTGCGGCGAGTGCCACCAGTTGAATCGCGCCGACGGGGACGAGCATCCGCGTTGCAGTCGCTGCGGTGCGGTTCTGCACGCCCGGCGCCCAAACAGCCTCACGCGCACCTGGGCGTTGCTGATCACCGCGGCGATCCTCTACATACCCGCCAACCTGTTGCCGATCATGACGGTCAACCTCTTCG
>NZ_SCND01000661.1:0-1235 GCF_005503585.1 Pseudomonas sp. 2VD | reverse complement strand
GTCCCTCGGCGCTCTCGACCAGCGCGCCGACCACCTTGCCGTCACGCAGCAGCAGTTCGCGGGCTGGCGCCGATTCGATCAGGCGCACACCCAGGGCTTCGGCGGACTTGGCCAGGCGCGCTACCAGAGCCACGCCATTGACCAGGTGCATGGCGCGACCGTAGCGCAGCAGGTGCCAGAGGTGGCTGGAAAAGCGCCGGGCGACATGCAGGAAGGCCGGCAGCGAGCGGGTCAGGTCGAGGAAGGCGGCGAGGTCGGCGCCGGCCATGATCGGCATGCCCATGAACGAGGTCTCCCGCAGGGTCTTGCGCAGGCGCGGCAGCAGCGGGCCCAGTTGCCGTGCGTCATAGGGCGCGGCGACCAGCTGGTGGCCGCCCTCGGCGGCGCCCGGCGTGTCGCCATGCATGTCCGGGATGCCGTTGCCGTCGACGAACCGCAGGTGGGTGTGACGCTCGAAGAAGGCCACCATGTGCGGGCAGGCTTCGAGGAAGGCGTCGATCCGCGCGGCGTCGTAACGCTCGCCCAGTTCGTGGCGCAGGTAGGTACGCGGTTGCTCGATGTCCTCCTCGATACCGGCGCGACGCGCCAGCGGGTTGCGCGGCAACCAGGCCCAGCCGCCGGACCAGGCGCTGGCGCCGCCGAACACCGGGTCCTTCTCCACCAGGACTACCCGGCGCCCGTGCCAGGCCGCGGTTACCGCCGCCGCCAGCCCGGCGGCGCCGGAGCCGACGACCAGCAGGTCGCAGGTTAGCGGGGTGGTCTCGACAGCCGCAGAGGTCATGCTTTCTCCCTTTTTCAAGATTTCGGAACGATGTTCCATATTCTAGGGAGGCAATGCCCGCCTACCAACCCGCTCAGCGAAAGGAGCGGGCGATCATCGGCCAGGTCGAAGCGAGGTCGGCCGCCCGTTAGGGAAAAGGGAGACGGGAGGGGAAAGGCCCGGCGCAGGCGCACCGGGCCGAGGGCGTCAGCGCGCTTCGCCGCCGCCCTGGACCGCGGCGGCCTTCTTGCGCACCGGGAAGGGGAAGTAGAGGGCGCGCAGCAGCGCGACGCGCTTGATCACTTCGCCGATCAGCAGCGAGACGATCACCGAGATCACCAGGGCGACGCTGGCAGCGGCCGGTTCCGACAGGCCCAGATGGACCAGCAGGTTGAAGGTCTTGTGCTGGATCTCGCCGTGGAAGATCAGCAGGATCAGGGTCGACTGGCCGATGTAGGTCATCGCCTTGCCCAGC
>NZ_SCND01000660.1:0-1246 GCF_005503585.1 Pseudomonas sp. 2VD | reverse complement strand
ATCCAGGTGTTCTACCGGCGCGACTTCGACAGCGCCGAGATCAGCCTGCTCGACGAACGCAACGCGCTCTGGCGCCAGCGCCAGGCGTTGCGTGACGAACGCAGCCTGCTCGCACCGCTGCAGCGCTTCCTGCAATCGCTGCTGTACCGGCGCAACGCCCTGTCGCTGGCGGAACAGGTGCCGGCCTCGCTGGATATCCGCTACTACGAGTTGCTCTCCAACGACGGCAGATTGCACGTCGAGCCTCGCGAAGCGCCGGAGGCCCTGGCCGGACCCGCGTTGTACGAGCTACAGGCGCTACTCGAACGCGGCGAACGCAAGCGCGTGCAGGTCACCCTGTACTGCGACCACCAGGAGTTTTCCGAACTGGAGTACGGCGCCGGCCTGTTCAAGGCGGTCGCCCGGCATATCCTGGCGCATCGCGCGGAAAGCGAACCCTACCCCTGCTACCTGACCGACCTCGACCTGTCGCGGCTGTTCGCCGACGAACAGCCGCAAACGCTGCACTATCTGCGTTATAAAAGCGTCCTGGAAACGGCGCTGAACCAGGCGCTGCTGGAACAATGACCCAGCGCCGCACCGCGCGGGGCTCGACAAGGACGTACGGATGGCACTCCTCGGTATTACCCTGCTCGCTGGCGCCGCATTCGTGGGCGGCTATCTCTACCGCCGCGGCCTGGATCGCCGGCGCTACCGCTTCATCCAGCAATTCCGCCTGCCGCCGCGGGTCGCCCAGGCGGTCCGCGAGCGCTATCCGCAGCTCAGCGAGGAACAGGTCCAACGGGTGCTCGGCGGCCTGCGCGAATACCTGCTGCTATGCCGCGCCGCCGGCAAGCGGATGGTCGCGATGCCGTCCCAGGTGGTGGATGTCGCCTGGCACGAGTTGATCCTGCATACCCGGCTCTACCAGCACGTCTGCCGCAAGGGACTCGGGCGCTTCCTCCACCATACGCCGGCGCAGGCGATGCGCAGCCCCCGACAGGCCCAGGAAGGCATTCGGCGCGCCTGGAAGCTGGCTTGTCGCCGCGAAGGCATCGACCCCCAGAACCCCACGCGCCTACCGCTGCTGTTCGCTCTCGACACGGAACTGGCGATCGCCGACGGCTTCCGCTACACCCTGAACTGCGCGCAGCGGCAAGACGGCGGCGCAGCGGTGTATTGCGCCAGCCATATCGGTTGCAGCAGCGGCTGCGCCAGCGATAGCGGCAGTACCTTCGGTTCGGACGGACAGGATTCGCGCCACGGC
>NZ_SCND01000659.1:0-1248 GCF_005503585.1 Pseudomonas sp. 2VD | reverse complement strand
CCCCGAGGGGCTTCACCGCCCCTTGAGGGCGGCGTGGCTCCTCCTTCCAGGAGGTTCCTATGCCCAATCCCACCCCGCTCTACCAGATCGAAGAGTGCCCAGACCTGTACGTCGACGCCTGCGTGTGCGACGAGCAGCGCAACCTGGTCTTTCTTTCGGCCTGGGGCCGCGACACCGTGACACAAGAGTTCCTGGCCAGGCTGACGCTGGGCCGGGAAGAAAATGGCATCGACCATTTCCACATCATCGTGGACGGCCGCCGCTTACCTGTCTTCCCAAACCAGGATCTCCTGGAGAAACGCACCACCCGCCAGTTCCGCGGCACGTTGTTCGGGAGCCTGCTCAACCTCTGGCTGTTCGATCGGCGCGCCTCGGCACCTGACCGAAGCAATCACCTCGCCTTCGCACTCCTGCAGCGCGATGAGGATCCACACCAGAGGCTCTGGCCGCTGGTGATGGAAACCTGTCCGCTCCCCCTCCTGCAGCACTGGCGCGAGCCTGTGATGGAGGTCCTCACCCAGCACCAGATGTTGACCGCCCTACCAGGGACGATCGGCAACGTCTGCGCCTGGCGACTCGCCCTGCGGGTCGACGTGCTCGAGCCCACCCTCGGTGAGCTGATCCGCGAAAGCATTCTTACCACCGATGCTCAGGCGCAAGCCTGAGCCATCCCTCTCAGACTCAAGGAGACCCCATGGCCCTCATGTTCCCGCGCTTGGCGCGCAACTTTGCACGCAACGGCTACTTCCCTACCGATGAGGTCACCCTCGAACGCGCTCTGCAGGCCCTCGCTCCCGCCCCGTCGGGCAGGATGAGGATCTGTGATCCCTGCGCCGGTGAGGGGGTTGCCCTGGCTGAGGCAGCACACTCCCTCGGCCGCGATCAGGTCCAAGCCCTCGCTGTCGAGTACGACCGCGAACGCGCCGACCATGCCCGAGGATTGCTTGACCGAGTGCTGCACAGTGACCTTTTCGACACCATGATCAGCAGGCAGTCGTTCGGACTGCTCTGGCTCAACCCGCCTTATGGCGACCTGGTGGCGGACCACTCCGGTGCGTCGCAGTACCAGGGCAGCGGCCGTAGGCGTCTGGAGAAAGCGTTCTACCAGCGCTGCCTGCCATTGCTGCAGTACGGCGGCGTCATGGTTCTGATTGTTCCTCACTACGTCTTGGACGATGAGCTGACTGGCTGGTTGAGCAACCACTTCACCGGCCTGCGCATCTACGCAGCCGCGGATCCTACCTTCAA
>NZ_SCND01000658.1:0-1249 GCF_005503585.1 Pseudomonas sp. 2VD | reverse complement strand
GATATAGATCAGCCCGGCGTCCCGTTGCGCGGCGGCGAGCATGCGCTCGATGTCGTGGGCCGCCTCGGCGTCCAGCGGCACGGCAGCGACCTTCGCCCCCTGGGCCTGGGCGGCGCCGAGCACGGAGTCGTAGGAGGGATCGGCCATGACCAGGCTGCGCTCCTTGCCGGTGAACGCCGCGACGGCGTATTGCAGCGGCTGGCGCGATCCGCAGTAGGCATGCACGCATTCGGCGGGGATGCCGTTCTGCTTGGCGAACAGGCCGACCAGGGCGTCCTGCGCGTCGTAGTCGTAGCGGCCGCAGAGCGCGGCCGCCTGCTGCATGGCGGCCCTGGCCTTGGCGGAGGGGCCGTAGGGGCTTTCGTTGAAATCCAGGAAGGTCTCTTGCGGCTTCCCGGCGGCGCTTGTCGCGCCGCTCCCGGCGAAGGCTCGCGGGCTCAGCAGGATGCTGCTGGAGGCCAGGGCGGTCAGGGTCACGAACGAACGACGACTCAAAGCGGGCATAGCTTCACCTCCGTGTACCGAATGGGATATGCGTGCGGTGGGTTCCTCTCGGGCGTGTGTCACCAGAGTGGAGAACGAGGAGGGAGCCGGTCCGTTTATGGTGGCGTGATAATGGCGCCAGAATATCGGCGGGTTTTCTTCGGATTGCGCACGCGGCGCTCCCGGGCGGCGAACCGCCGGGGAGCGCCGCGCGGGCTCAGAGCGTGAGGGTGAAGCGCCCGGTCAACGCGCCTGGCAGGTGCATCGAGTCGGTCTGGCGTTCGCCGTAGGTATTGCTGGACAGGCGCAGTTCGCGCTCGTGGCTGAGGTCTTCCAGGTGGGCGCCGAGGAAGCTGTACAGGCTGTCGTCGAAGCGCATGGTGCTGACCGGCGCCCGGATCTGGCCGTTCTCCACCCAGAAGGTGGCGAAGCGGGTCATTCCGGTCAGGCGTGCGGCGGGCATGTCCGAGTAGTTCAGGTACCACAGGTTGCCGATGTACAGGCCGGTATCCAGGGCCTCGAGGATGCGCGCCTGCTCCAGGCTGCCGCCGGCCATGTCCAGCGCCGTGGGCGCCTCGTTGGCCCCGGCGCCATTGGCTACCAGGCCATATTCGCGGGCGCTGCGCGAACTCACCAGGAGCTGGCTCTTACACACATCTGACGCTGACGACGACTCGTTAAGGCTGAATGCGAGTGGTGATCTAGTATTGAAAAAAATACCAAGTAACATAACAAAAAAAACGCTTAAATGAAACAAAGAAATCAA
>NZ_SCND01000657.1:0-1250 GCF_005503585.1 Pseudomonas sp. 2VD | reverse complement strand
AGGCGAAGCGCTCAGCATCGGCATTCCTTCCGACCGGAACTGCCTGCTGATAGCCCTGGGCGAGCGGCTGCCGGACTACAGTCTCCTGCACCACCTGACGGCAGTGCTCGGCATAGAGATCGAACGGCTGCGCGTCGAAAGCGAACGCCACCTGCGCCTGGGTTCGGAATTGCTCGACGACCTGCTGCAACGACGGCTATACCGGGAACAAGCCGAGGAGCGGCTGGAGGAACTGCTGCCCGGGCTCGATCTCGACGATGCAGTCGTTTCCGTGGCAAGTTCCGAGGGGCTCGCGACCGACCCTATCGGTCTTTTCCGGGGCCACGACTCACGCCTGCTGGTTCGCGCGCAAGGCCAGGAAATCATTCTGCTGCACCAGGCCGGCCTCGCCTCGACACTGCAGGAAGCCCTGGACAGCTCGCTGGGCGTGAGCGCCCCGCTCCGTCGTGCCGAACGTTGCGCCGAGGCCTTGCGCGAAGCGCGCCTGGCCCTGGCCCACAGCCATTCCCGGCGGCCATTGTGTCGCTACGCGGAACTGGACGACGAGGCGCCTTGGCTACCCAGAAGCCTCGCCGAGGCCGAGCGGGCGTTCCGCCTGGTCCTCGGCGCCCTCCACGACTATGACGCGGCCAATGGCTCTGCACTGCTATACACGCTGCAGGTCTTTCTCGAGGAAAACAGGTCCTGGTTGAACGCCGCGCAGCGGCTACACATACACAAGCAGAGCCTGGTCTACCGGATACGCCGCATCGAGGAAATCAGCGGTCGCTCGCTGGACAGCACCGCCGATGTGGCGACCCTCTGGTTCGCCTTGCAGGCAACCCGGCTGTCGCCGGAAGCGAGGGGCAGGACGGCGAAGAGCAGCCTCCTGGAGCAGTCCGCGCACCATGGCGGCGACATGGACTGACGGCGGAGCCCGATACCTGGCGCTTGCAGGGCGACGCCGCCGCCAACAGGCGCGGCCAGGAACGGTTGCCCGGCAGGGGCGTGGCCTGTGGATGCCGGACCACGGTGCATCGCAGCGAGCGCCGTTGCGAATGCATTAATCCCCCTTGCTAGCTAGCCACCCCGCCGCTGGAGCGGCGCGGCCCGCGCTTCTAGGCTCGAACGGTAAGACGGAAGCCCATCGGCGCGGCGCAAAGGAGGCCTGCGATGCGTAACGGAATCGACGCTGTATCCGCCCCGCTACCCACCCTGTTCGTATCTCCGCCGGCGGTCTTCACCGCCTCCCTCGAGCGACTTCCCCCACG
>NZ_SCND01000656.1:0-1251 GCF_005503585.1 Pseudomonas sp. 2VD | reverse complement strand
TGGTATGCCTCAATGGGGGTCGAATTTTGTGTCTCTTTGAACACACCAGCGTCAGGGTTGCATTGGGCGTTGTAGTCGCGGATGAGTCGAGCCAGATCGGTGTTGCCGAACTGGGAGGCCGCTCGCTCTACTGCAGCAGCGGTGACGCTTTGCGCCGGCAGAAATTCTCCGGCTTTGTTGAAGCGTTCACTCAACGAGCCCTGCAGTGCACTAGCAAGTATTTGCTGTATCGAAAGGGCGACTGTCGCGCTATGGGCGGTTAAGTTCACTGAATCCACCGTCGTCCCTGAGGGAAGCGTGAGCTTGGCTGGCTGTAGGCCCCAGATAATCACGAGGGCGACCAGGAAACCGCCGATAACACTCTGGAGCATTGCTCTCCCGTTGCTGACCTTGAGCACGATGAGGATCAGTAACACTGCTCCGGCACCCGGTAGCAGCCTGCCTGTCGCATTGCTGAGGGCGACCATAAGCGGGCTGGTAGAGACCACTAGTTGTTCGACGACTCCCGGAAAGGTGCCAAATATCCAGGCAAAGCCCGCTAAATCGTTGGCATTCATCAGCAGGTGCTCCATGGTTCAGGCAGGAGCCACACCACCAGAACAAAACCCAGAGTCATGGGCACTACGACACCAGGTGTGCTTAGGGACTGGTATCCGAAAAAAGTAATCGGGATGAGGGCAAAGGCGACCAGATGGGCGAGCCTCTGGCGCCAACGCAGAGATAAGAGTTGGTCGGCACGGATGCCTGGTTTAGTGATGGTTCGATGCAGCCCAAAGGCGGCGATGAGCATACAGACCATTATTTTCAGCTCGTTCATAGGGAGCCCTGCAGTGGTTGTTACGCTCAGCAAAACGCAGGTGTTGGATCGATTCCAGCCAAAGTGACGGGCTGGAATTCCGACCTATCCGCGGGCAGATCCTAGATACGAGTTCGTGATGGCAATGCGGCCATGACCAAGCTCCTCCGTGATGATCTGGCGCGCACCTCGATCATCCATGCCTGCTGGATTAGCTCCCTCTGGAAGGTGAGGTATCGGGCGTATGACCTGGCCGAACCAGCCGTTTTCACCGCCGACAAGATGGGCCTGAGCGGACTGAGTTCGCTGGACAGCTGGACACTGCTTCCCTGTCAGATGGAGGTGTAGTGGTCAACCCATCCCGGACAGTGGGTTGAGTTTTTCTTCGGCCACCGCAGGTGGTAACCCGTCGTTGAATTGATGCGGCCTGATCCAGTTGTAGCGGTGCATCAAGT
>NZ_SCND01000065.1:0-21242 GCF_005503585.1 Pseudomonas sp. 2VD | reverse complement strand
GGCCACGGGGGAGTTGGCGGGATCAGTCGTGGCCTTGCTGGAGGGCGATGCGCGCGCCCTGCTCGAAGCGGTGCGCCACCTGGCCGAGCAGGGGCCGGACTGGGGCGGCGTGCTTGCCGAAATACTCAACGTGCTGCACCGCGTCGCGATCGCCCAGGCCCTGCCGGAAGCGATCGACAATGGCCAGGGCGACCGCGAGCGGGTGCTGGCCCTGGCCCAGGCGTTGCCGGCGGAAGACGTACAGTTCTATTACCAGATGGGCCTGATCGGCCGCCGCGACCTGCCGCTGGCGCCCGATCCGCGTAGCGGCTTCGAGATGGTGTTGCTGCGGATGCTCGCGTTCCGCCCGGCGGACGCCGACGGCGCGCCGAGGACGCCGCTAAAGGACCTGGGGATCAGCAAGGCCACGACTGATCCCGCCAACTCCCCCGTGGCCGGCGCGGCCTCGCCTGCGCCGGTCGCTGCCGTTGCTCCCGCGCCTGTCGTGGCTGCGCCCGTCGAAGCCCCGGCTGCCCCGCCGGCAGCGCCATCCGCGCCGCCGGCGGCGGTGGAGGTGCGCGTCGCGGAAGCGGTTGTCGAAGAGCCCGCCGCCGCGGCAGAGGTCGTCGACTTGCCCTGGGAAGAGCCGGCGCCGAGCCTCGCTGCCGAGCCCGAGCCCGAGCCCGAGCCCGAGCCCGAGCCCGAGCCCGAGCCCGAGCCGCTAGCCGTGGAGGCTCCCTCGGCCCCTCCGGCAGTGGCGGTCGAGGCGGTGGTGGAAACCGTTCTGGAAGCCCTGCCGGCTGCGTTGCCGGTAGCACCTGACGAGCAGGACGAGCAGGACGACGAGCCACCGCCCGCGGACGACTACTACGAAGTCGACATGGATACCCTGGCCTACCTGGATGCCGCGCCCGAGCCTGACGTGGTCGTGGTGGAGGAGCCGCTGCCGGCGGCGAAGCCGGCCACCGGCCTGGCCGCAGAGTGGCTGGAGCTGTTCCCGCGGCTCGGCCTCGGCGGCCTGACCGCCAGCATCGCTGCCAACTGTACGCTGGTAGCTGCCGACGGCGACCACTGGCATCTGCATCTCGATCCGGGCCAGAGCGCGCTGTTCAACGCCACCCAGCAGCGGCGGCTGAACGATGCGCTGAACCAGCACCTGGGGCGCACCCTCAAACTGGAGGTGACCCTGCAGAAGCCTGAGCAGGAGACCCCGGCCCAGGCAGCGGCACGCCGGCGTGCCGAGCGCCAGCGGGCGGCCGAGGCATCGATCGATGCCGACCCGTTGGTCCGGCAGTTGCGCGAGCAGTTCGCCGCGGTGGTCCGTGACGGTACCATCGAACCTTTGGAAGCCAAGGCCTGACCGGCGCTTGGCGCACGCAACAAGACGACATTCGAGGTGAAGAACATGATGAAAGGTGGCATGGCCGGCCTGATGAAGCAGGCGCAGCAGATGCAGGAAAAGATGCAGAAGATGCAGGAAGAGCTGGCCAACGCCGAAGTGACCGGGCAATCCGGCGCCGGTCTGGTCAGCGTGGTGATGACCGGGCGCCACGACGTCAAGCGCGTCAGCCTGGACGACAGCCTGATGCAGGAAGACAAGGAAATCCTCGAAGACCTGATCGCCGCCGCGGTCAACGATGCGGTGCGCAAGATCGAGCAGAACAACCAGGAAAAGATGTCCGGCTTCACCTCGGGCATGCAACTGCCGCCCGGCTTCAAGATGCCCTTCTGATTCTGCGTTCGTGCCGGGTCCGCCTTCTTCGGACGGCGCCCGGCAGCCATTCCCCTCCCTCTATCCGACGAGTCCTGCATGAGTTTCAGCCCGCTGATCCGCCAACTGATCGAGTCCCTGCGCATTCTTCCCGGTGTCGGGCAGAAGTCGGCCCAGCGCATGGCGCTGATGCTGCTGGAGCGCGATCGCAGCGGCGGCCTGAAGCTGGCCCAGGCGTTGACCGCCGCGATGGAAGGGGTCGGTCATTGCCGGCGGTGCCGTACCCTCAGCGAGGAGGAGCTGTGCCCGCAGTGCGCCGACCCGCGACGCGACGACTCGCTGCTCTGCGTGGTGGAAGGCCCGCTGGACGTATTCGCGGTGGAGCAGACCGGCTACCGCGGCCGCTATTTCGTGCTCAAGGGACACCTGTCGCCGCTCGACGGCCTGGGGCCGGAGGCGATCGGCATTCCCGAACTGGAAGCGCGGATCAGGGACGGAGCCTTCAGCGAGGTGATCCTCGCCACCAACCCCACCGTCGAAGGCGAGGCCACCGCCCACTATATCGCCCAGCTACTGGCCGGCCGCGGCCTGACCTTGTCGCGTATCGCCCATGGCGTGCCGCTGGGCGGCGAGCTGGAGCTGGTCGATGGCGGCACCTTGGCCCACGCCCTGGCCGGACGGCGGCCGATCTCCTGAGCTCTGTGCCTCCCGTATCCGTAGGACGGGCGGCCTATACGCCCTCGCCGATGGCCAGTTTCCCGTATTGAAAACCAAGCAAGCGCTAGGTAAGTTCTGAGGCTCCCATCAGGAGCCCGGCCATGACTGACTTCCAGCAGTACTTCGACGAGTCCCATCAACTGATCCGGGATTCGGTGCGCCGTTTCGTCGAGCGCGAGGTGTTGCCGTACATCGATGAATGGGAGGAGGCCGAGGAATTTCCCCGCGAACTCTATCTCAAGGCCGGCGCGGCCGGGATCCTCGGCATCGGCTACCCGGAAGCCTACGGCGGCAGTTGCGAAGGCGATCTGTTCGCCAAGGTGGCGGCCAGCGAAGAGCTCATGCGCTGCGGTTCCGGCGGCTTGGTCGCCGGGTTGGGATCGCTGGATATCGGCTTGCCTCCGGTGGTCAAGTGGGCCCGTCCCGAGGTGCGCGAGCGGGTGGTGCCGGCGGTGCTGCGCGGCGAGAAGATCATGGCCCTGGCGGTCACCGAGCCCTCTGGCGGCTCCGACGTGGCCAACCTGAAGACCCGTGCGGTGCGCGATGGCGATCACTATCGCGTCAGCGGCAGCAAGACCTTCATCACCAGCGGCGTGCGCGCGGACTACTACACGGTCGCGGTGCGTACCGGCGGCGAGGGTTTCGCCGGCATCAGCCTGCTGCTGGTGGAGAAGGGCACTGCCGGGTTCAGTGTCGGACGCAAGCTGAAGAAGATGGGCTGGTGGGCGTCGGATACCGCCGAACTGTTCTTCGACGACTGCCGGGTGCCTGCGGAAAACCTGATCGGCGTGGAGAACGCTGGCTTCGCCTGCATCATGGCCAATTTCCAGAGCGAGCGCCTGGCCCTGGCGGTGATGGCCAACATGACCGCGCAACTGGCTCTGGAGGAGTCGCTGCGCTGGACGCGCGAGCGAGAAGCGTTCGGCAAGCCGATCGGCAAGTTCCAGGTGCTGCGCCATCGTCTCGCGGAAATGGCCACGCAACTGGAGGTTTCCCGCGAGTTCACCTATCGCCAGGCAGCGAAGATGGCTGCCGGCAAGAGCGTGATCAAGGAGATCTCGATGGCCAAGAACTTCGCCACCGATGTCGCCGATCGCCTGACCTATGATGCCGTGCAGGTGCTCGGCGGCATGGGCTACATGCGCGAAAGCCTGGTGGAGCGGCTGTATCGCGACAACCGGATTCTCTCCATCGGCGGCGGTTCGCGGGAAATCATGAACGAGATCATCGGCAAGCAGATGGGGTTGTAGGGCCGCGTTCTATCAGGTGAAGTCCAGGTCGTAATGCGCCTGGCCACAGTGCAGGCAGTCGAAGCGGTAGATGGCCGGATTGCCGCCGGGCGTATAGGCGTCGACGAGGCGTTGCCAGGTGCTAGCCGGCCAGGCGAAATCGGCGAAGCGCTGCGCCAGGCCCTCGGCTCCCAGTTGCCCGATTTCCTCACGCCCCGCGTCGCCGCGAAAGGCGCAGGCATCCTCGCAGCAAACCAGCCAGCGCTCCTGCTGCCAGGAGGCGTAGCCGGGCGTGCGCTCGCAGACTTCGGTGACGATATTCGCGGCGACGCCGGCGTCGAGCAGCGGATAGTCGTCGGAAAAGCTCGCTTCGTAGCGCGCGGCTGCGCTGCCGTCGGCTATGCACCAGGGGCAAAGGCTGCCGGGCGGCAACTCGTGGCGGGAATAGGGCGAACCGGTGTAGACGTAGCCACGAGCCTTGCCACAGCACTGGCAGGTGGCGGCGGAAGCCTCGATGCTGCCGCTGGCGAGCGGTTCGGGATGGTAGCGGAAGTGAGGATGGGGAGGGTTCATGACGGCCGTGCCCTGGAGACTGGCCGTCGAGTATGACGTGCCGGGCAGCCTAGCGGCTACCCGGCGGGCCTGTTCACTCGCTGGCTTCGCGGGCGCCCTGGGGGCTCTTCGGGCGCGGCGCGAAGCGCGCTGCCAGGCGCATGCTGGCGGTGACCACGCGCTGGTAGAGCACTGGCGCCAGGCGCAGCATCACGTCGATCGCGTGGGCGTCGGCGCCGATCAGGATGCGCCGGCTGTCGCGCTGCACACCGCGCAAGATGACCTGGGCGGCCTTCTCCGGGGTGGTCCGCAGCAACTGGTCGTTGAATTGCTGGCGAGCCTTGTCGGCAGCCTGGCCGGTGACCTTGGCCATGCTCTCGTTCATTCGCGCGGTCTTGGCGATGTTGGTCCTGATCCCGCCGGGATGCACGCAACTGGCGGAGACGCCGGAATCCTCCATGTCCAGTTCCTGGCGCAACGACTCGGTGAAGCCACGCACTGCGTACTTGGTGGCGTTGTAGGCGCTCATGCCGGGCTGGGCGAACAGCCCGAAGACGCTGGAGACATTGACCACATGGCCGTTGCCGGAGGCCTTCAGGTGCGGAAGGAACGCCTTGGTGCCGTTCACCACGCCCCAGAAGTTGATGTTCATGATCCACTCGTATTCCGAGTAGTCGCTGCCTTCCACGGTACCGGCGTGGGCGACGCCCGCGTTGTTGAAGATCAGGTTCACCCGGCCATGTTCGCTGGCCGCCTTGTCGGCCCAGGCCTGCACCTGCTCGCGGTCGGCCACGTCGACGACCGCGGTGGAGACGCGTACCCCGCTGCTGGCGAGCAATTGGCGGGTTTCCTCGAGAGCTGCGGCATTGACGTCGGCCAGGGCCAGATGGCAACCCTGCCTGCCCAGCTCCACGGCCAGGGCGCGACCGATGCCCGAGCCTGCGCCGGTGATGGCGGCGACTTTGTTTTCGAACGACTTCATGCGGGTACCCCTTCGGCCTGTTGGCGGGCTTCGTTGCTCAGGGCGGCGAGCGGTGTCGTGGTGAGGTGGTAGGCGGAGGCGTCGAACTGCCGGGTCAGGGCACGGAAGCGCCAGGTGAATCCCGGCCACAGGGTGCAGTTGCGGCCGCTGACCGGATGCAGGTACCAGCTCTTGCAACCGCCCACGCTCCAGACGCTGCGGTCCAGCTTGCGCTGGAGGTATTCGTTGTAGCGTTCCTGCACCGGGGCCTTGACCTCGAGACTGAGCAGTTCGCGGCGCTTCATCAGCTTCAGCGCATCGAGGACGTAGGCGATCTGCGACTCGATCATGTAGACCATCGAGTTGTGGCCGAGGCCGGTGTTCGGTCCCATCAGGAAGAACAGGTTGGGGAAGCC
Organism: Pseudomonas sp. 2VD; assembly: GCF_005503585.1. Classification (NCBI taxonomy): domain Bacteria; kingdom Pseudomonadati; phylum Pseudomonadota; class Gammaproteobacteria; order Pseudomonadales; family Pseudomonadaceae; genus Pseudomonas; species Pseudomonas sp. 2VD. Next base: position 15,677 of record NZ_SCND01000065.1, on the reverse strand, counting down.
GGCGGTGGTAGTGCCCTTGTAGGCTTCCGGGCCCTTGGTCCAGCTGTCCAGCAGGTCGCGGCCGTCACGACCGAAGACCACTCCGCGGGGGATCGGATCGTTGGCGGTGAAGCCGGTACCGAAGATGATCGCGTCGACCTCGCGCTCCCGGCCGTTGCCGTCGACGATTCCGTTGGCGGTGACGGCGCGGATGCCTTCGGTGATCACCGTGGAGTTGGCGGCCGCCAGGGCCGGGTAGTAGTTGTGCGACATGAGGATGCGCTTGCAGCCGATGGTGTAGTCCGGCGTGACCTTGCGGCGCAGTTCCGGATCCTTGATCTGCTTGTGGATGTGGCGGATCGCCAGGCGCTGCACCAGCTTCATCACCTGCGGGGCGAAGGTGAAGCCCAGCACCCGCCCTTCGAGCAGGCTGTAGAGGCCGCCGCGCCAGAGCTTCTGCACCAGCGGGAAGCGCCGGAAGCGCCGGCGCTCGGTTTCGCTGATTGCCCGGTCGGGTTTGGGCAGGATCCATGGCGGAGTGCGCTGGTAGAGATCGAGCGCGGCCACCAGCGGCTGGATCTCCGGGACGAACTGGATCGCCGAGGCGCCGGTGCCGATCACCGCCACGCGCTTGCCCTTGAGGTCGTAGTCATGGTCCCACTGCTGGGAATGGAAGACCTTGCCCTGGAAGTTCTCCAGGCCATCGAGGCGTGGATAGGCCGGGGTGGACAGGCCGCCCATGCCGGAAACCACGGCGTTCGCGGTGTAATGGTTGCCCTGGGCGTCATGCAGGTGCCAGAGGCTTTGCCGCTCGTCCCAGGCCAGCTTGCCGATCTCGGTGTTCAGCAGGGTCTTTTCCTGCAAGCGGTATTTTTCCCAGCACTTCTCCAGATAGGCGCGGATTTCCGGCTGGCGGGCGAACATCCGCGTCCACTCCGGGTTCGCTTCGAAGGAGAAGGAATAGACGTGGGATTGCACGTCGCAGGCGCAGCCAGGGTAGTTGTTGACTCTCCAGGTGCCGCCGACGCCGGCGTCCTTTTCGAAGATCAGGAAGTCGTCCTCGCCTTCCTGGCGGAGACGGATCGCCATCCCCAGCCCGGAGAAACCGGTGCCGATGATGGCGACCTTGCAGTGCCGGGCGGCGGCAGGGGTGGGTTGGGTACTCATGGCCAAGCTCCTGTTATGATTGTTTGCTGGCGTATACACTCGTCTACCTGCGAATGTAGACATCTGTATACTTCAGGGTCAAGCCAACCTTAGGTAGGGTCGGCGCGGCGCAACGGCCGAACTTGTGGCGCATGGAAACAACCAGGTGGAACATGAGCGATATGAACGAAACGAAGGACAGGGTTGCCGACGCTCCCGGCAAACGCGCCTTGCTGGAGGCGGCCTTGCGCCTGGGCAGCAGCAGCCGCAGCCTGGGGGCCATCGGCTTGCGCGAGCTGGCGCGCGAGGCGGGCCTGAATCCGAACACCTTCTATCGGCATTTCCGCGATATCGACGATCTTGGCCTGACCATGATCCGCGACATCTCTACCCAGCTGCGCCAGCCGCTGCGCCAGCTTCGCCGCGAGGCCGCGACTCGTGCGGCGCCCAGCGCCCGAGCGCAGACGACGCCGTTCGGGCTGGACCTGGAAAGGGGGCGGCGGGTCTGCCGGGAGACGGTGCGGCTGTTCTTCGACTTCGTGGAGAGCAATCCCGCCGCGTTCATCGTCGGCGTGCGCGAACTGCATGGGGCTTCGCCGGTGCTGCGTGGTGCCCTGCGTCAGATCATGGATGAGTTCGCCGAGGACATGTCGGAGGACATCATCGAATTCAGGTTGTTGCCGGCGGTGAGCGAGGCGACCATCCGCCGCCTCTCCAGCCTGATCGGCCGCCAGCTGTTTCAGTTGTCGCTGGACTATATCGGCCAGCCGGAGCGGTGTCGGGAAATCTGCGCCCTGGGTGAGGAACAGATACTGCTGTTGTTCACCGGCGCCGCGGTCCTGCAGATGATGGGCGTTTCGTTGGACGCCGAGGCGTCAGGCCAGCTTGAGCAGGCTCATGCCGGCCAGCAGCAGCAACAGGCCGAGCCAGCCGCGCCAGGCCAGGCGCTGGCCGAACAGCGCCCAGCCCATGGCGACGGTGGCGAGGATGCCGAAGCCGCCCCAGATCGCATAGGCGAGTGACAGCTCGATGTCCTTCACCGCCTGCGCCAGCGCGGTGAAGGCGGCCATCACGCAGAGGATCGAGGCGATCCCGAGGCCGCGCCTGCGGAAACCGTCGGAGTATTTCAACAGCAGGTTGGCGACGACCTCGAGGGCGATCGCCAGGCCGAGCCAGGCGAAGGGAATCCAGTTCAGGGTCAGCATGTGACGGCCTCCCCACGGGGCTGCGCCGGCGTGCCGCTGGCGTTGCGGGTGCCGGACTTGATCAGCAGGATGCCGGCGATCATCACGCCGAGGCCGACGGCCTTGTACAGGCCGATGCTTTCGCCCAGCCAGGCGACGCTGACCGCCGTGATCAGGACGATGCCAATGCCTTCCCAAAGGGCGTAGGCGACTCCGACGGGGACACGCTTGACCGCCAGGGCGAGGAAGAAATAGGACAGGCCGATCATCCCGTACATCAGCAGCATGCCTGCGACAGGGGCGTGGGTGGCGGCCAGTTTCATCGAGGTGGTGCCGATCACTTCGGCGCCGATAGCCAGTAACAGATAGATCCAGGAACGCATGTTGCCCTCCCATGGGCACCGCGGAATGGAGGCCGCGGCCAAAGATGACGAAGAGCGGTGGCGAGGGGCGGGAAAGACCCCGAAGCGCAGGGGCGGTCGCCACCGACAGCAGGTGTCGAGGGAGGGAGCTAGAGGTCGCCGGTCCAGTGACGCTCGCGGGAGACCAGACGGGAAGTGGGGAGAGGTAATGCCTTAGTGTTCAACATAATGAACATGATATTACCTCAGGGCATCGTAAAAAGCCAATCGATAGGAATTGACTAATTATTTCCTCCGTAAAATGGCGGATTCAGGAACGGTAGTCGAAACGGAGGCTTTTCCGTGTGCAATATCCTGTTCTTCTCTCGAATAAGAAACGCCAGGCGGGGCCTGGCGTCGGGGGCGGAGCGGCACTGGCGGAGGCGGGCTTCAATCGGCGAAGGCCAGTTTGTCCTTCCAGTATTTCTCCAGTTTCGCGGTGTCGTGGTCGCTGGGGTGGAAGCCCGGCCGGTAGTAGTCCAGGTAGGGCAGCAGCAGGCGGGTGAAGAAGCCCTTGCGCAGGCCGAACAGGGTGCCCAGGCCATGCTTCCAGGAGCGCCAGTTGAACAATTGGCCGTCCTTGCGTAGCAGGTCGAGCTGGAACCAGCCGATGACGCCGAAGAACATCAGGGTGGTCAGCATCATCACCAGAACCCGGGTGAAGTAGCCGCCGTAGACTTTCTGGTACACATCGTAGGCGACATTCTTGTGTTCGTTCTCCTCGATGGCATGCCACATCCACAGCTTGTACATCTTCGGCGACTGCATCTGGATGGTCAGGTCTTCGCGCTTGAGCAGCTGCGCGGCCATGGTCGCGGTGAAATGCTCGAGGGCGCAGGTGATCGCCAACTGGTGTTTCCTGGTGGTGACCTTGCTGACGTTTTCCAGCAGGACCTTGATCCGCAGTTCGAGGCACTCCAGGTCGACCCCGTGCTCCTCGGCATATTCGTTGTAGGCAGCATGCTCCTTGGAGTGCATCGCCTCCTGGCCGATGAAGGCGCTGACGTCCTTCTTCAGTTGCGGATCCTCCAGGCGGTCGCGCACCGCGCGCACGCTATCGACGAAGAATTTTTCGCCGTAGGGGAAGAGCGAGGACAGGTTGTTCATGAACTGGGTCATGAAGGGTTGGCCGTCCCACCAGTACTTCGGGGTTTCGCTGAAGCTGAAATCCATCCGCCGCACGGGGAAATTGGCGCGAACCGGGGAGGCGGTGCCAGTGGCAGTCATGGCTAACTCCTTTTGTTGTTCTGGGGAGGGGAAACGCGCAGGTTTCCTCGGGTTCCCTATGGCGAGCTCGCTATAACACCTCTGAATGTGTCATTAGCTGATGTAATTATTGCAGGATTGTCCAACAGCGGGAGGTCATTCCTGGCCATTTCGAAGTCATTAATGGCCAGGTCGGCTCGACCAGACGGAAGATGGGGCGCAAGGAGCGAACGCGGGGCGCCAGGGCGCGCCCCGGCGTATCAACGCTCGTCGAGAGTGAACGCGGTGAGACTGAAGGTGGAGATGCCGGCGTCCTGCAGGCGAGTGGAGCCGCCGAGTTCCGGCAGGTCGATGATCGCCGCGGCCTCGAAGACCCTGGCCCCGAGGCGTCGTACCAGGCTCGCGGCCGCCAGCAGGGTCCCGCCGGTGGCGATGAGGTCGTCGAAGATCAGTACGCTGTCGCCTTCGCAGAGGCTGTCGGCATGTACTTCGAGGAAGGCCTCGCCGTATTCGGTCTGGTAGCCCTCGGCGAGTACGTCGGCGGGTAGCTTGCCCTGCTTGCGGAACAGGACCAGCGGCTTGTTCAGCGCATAGGCCACCGCCGAGCCGATGAGGAAGCCGCGGGCATCCATGGCGCCGATGTGGCTGAAATCGGCCTCGATGTAGCGCTGGACGAAGCTGTCCACGGTCATGCGCAGCGCGCGTGGCGACTGGAACAGCGGGGTGATGTCGCGGAACACCACGCCGGGCTTGGGAAAGTCCGGCACGGCGCGGATCTGCGACTTGAGGGTGAACTCGTCGAAAATCATGGAAGATCCTGGGCTGGGCGTTTTTCGGGGCCCATCATACAACGGGCCCGCGTTGAGGCGGGCCCGTTGGCGGTTCGCAGGCGCTTCAGCCTTCCAGCTGGCCGCCGGCGAGGGCGCACAGCTCGATGGAGTCGAGGATGTGCACTTCCTTGCCTTCCGCGCTGATCAGGCCGTTCTGCTGGAAGCGGGTGAAGACCCGCGACACGGTTTCTACGGCCAGGCCGAGATAGTTGCCGATCTCGTTGCGCGACATGGCCAGGCGGAACTGCTGGGCGGAGAAGCCACGGGCACGGAAGCGCGCCGACAGGTTGACCAGGAAGGTGGCGATGCGCTCGTCGGCAGTCTTCTTCGACAGCAGCAGCATCATCTGCTGGTCATCGCGGATTTCCCGGCTCATCAGGCGCATCAGTTGGCGGCGCAGTTGCGGCAGCTGCTCGGACAGTTCGTCCAGGCGCTCGAAGGGAATCTCGCAGACCGAGGTGGTTTCCAGGGCCTGGGCGGATACCGGATAGGTCTCGGTATCCATCCCGGACAGGCCGACCAGCTCGCTGGGCAGGTGGAAGCCGGTGATCTGCTCTTCGCCGGCATCGGTGATGCTGAAGGTTTTCAGGGCGCCGGAGCGCACGGCAAAGACCGAGCCGAAAGGATCGCCCTGGCGGAACAGGAATTCGCCTTTCTTCAGGGGACGACCGCGCTTGACGATCTCGTCCAGCGAATCCATGTCTTCCACGGTCAGCGACAGGGGGAGGCACAGCGGGGCCAGACTGCAATCCTTGCAGTGTGCTTGGGGCAGTGCGCGCACCTTGATGGTTTCGGCCATTGAGGGGTCCTTGCTAGGTTAAAGGCACAACAGGAGTAAGGGTAACGCAGCCGCGATGCGGGTGCCAGCCATAGGTCTGGCAACGACCATTTCTGACAGGCCGATGGCGTTTCCAATCAGTGACTTGCGTCAAACAACTGCGACTACCTGTCGCACCCTGTCAAGGGGCGACGAAAAGGGGGCTCAAGTTCGCGACGCGTGGGCCGATCCAATGGAAGAATTCCATTTTTCCCGGAGTGACTGGAATGTTGACCCTCAGTGGCTGGATCACCACCCAGGTGCCGCCCTCATCGCGCGCCGCCGCGGACGCCAAGGCCGCGCGGACCGGCACCGCCGAGCAGGCGGAAGACCCGGCCGCCGGTACCGACGCCGCCGATCAGCATGTACAGCTTTCCCAGGCAGGGCGCGAGCTGGCCGCCACCATGGGGGTGCCGGTGGAGGAGGAGGACGAGGATATCCCGCAGGAGTTGCGGCCGATGGTGAAGATGATCCGCGAGTTGAAGAAGAAGATCGAAGAGAAGCTCAGGGAGCTGCAGGAGGCCATGAGGTCGTCCGATCCGGGGGCGAAGGAGGCTCGCGTGCCTGAGTTGCAGAAGGAGTTGCAACAACTCAACTCCGCCCTGCAGACGGCAACGGCAGCGATGGCATCGGCCATCAAGGAGATGGGTATCAGCGACCCGGCGCTGATCATGAAGGTCATGGGCAGCCGGTAGAAGGGGCGGGGATTCACCGCCCTGTCGTGCGGGCAGGGCGGTGCGCTTTCAGATCACCCGGGAGAAGCGCTGCCGGTTGAGGCTGGGCAGGTAGCGGTCGAACAGCATGCAGATCGAACGCACCAGCAGACGCCCGGAGGAGGTGATGTCGATGCCCTTGGCGTCCAGGCGGATCAGGCCGTCGGCGGCGAAGCGTTCGAGGTCGGGCCACAGCTCGGCGAAGTAGCTGCGGAAGTCGATGCCGAACTCCGTCTCGATATCCTCGAAGGCCAGTTCGAAGTGGCAGATCAGTTGCTGGATCACCGCGCGCCGCACCCGGTCGTCGCTGTTGCAGTGCAGGCCGCGACGGATCGCCAACTGGCCGTTGTCGAGGCTGGTCTGGTAGTCGTTGATGTCGCTGCTGTTCTGGCTGTAGAGGTCGCCGATCTGGCTGATCGCCGAGACCCCGAGACCTACCAGGTCACAGTGCCCGTGCGTGGTGTAGCCCTGGAAATTGCGTTGCAGGGTGCCGTCTTCCTGGGCGCTGGCCAGCTCGTCGTCGGGCAGGGCGAAGTGATCCATGCCGATATAGCGGTAGCCCGCCGCGGCGAGTTGCTCGGTGGTGCGCTGGAGCATTTCCAGCTTCTGGCCCGGGCTCGGCAGGTCGTCGGCGTTGATCCGCCGCTGCGGCATGAAACGCTCGGGCAGGTGGGCGTAGTTGAACACCGAGAGGCGATCCGGCTGTAGCGCGATCACTTCGTCGACCGTGCGGGCGAAGCTGTCCGGCGTCTGTTTCGGCAGTCCGTAGATCAGGTCGAGGTTGATCGAGCGGTACTGCAGGGTGCGCGCGGCCTCGACGATGGTACGGGTCTCCTCCGGGGTCTGCATGCGGTTGACCGCCTTCTGCACCTCCATGTCGAAGTCCTGTACGCCGAGGCTGACGCGGTTGAAACCGAGTTCGCGGAGCAGGCCCATGGTCGACCAGTCGGCCTCGCGTGGGTCGATCTCGATGCCGTAGTCGCCCGAATCGTCGTCCAGCAGGTTGAGGTGGGTGCGCAATTGCGACATGAGTTCGCGCAACTGGCCGGGACTGAGGAAGGTCGGGGTTCCGCCACCGAAGTGCAGTTGCTCGACCACCTGCTCGCGGGAGAGGTGGCGGCTGACGATCTCGATCTCGCGGACCAGGCGCGCGAGGTACGGCGCGCTGCGCCCGCGATCCTTGGTGATCACCTTGTTGCAGGCGCAGTAGTAGCAGATGTTGGCGCAGAACGGGATGTGCACGTAGAGCGACAGGGGGTGTCCGGCCTTCCGGCTGTCGCGCAGGGCGTGCAACTGGTCGAACGGGCCGATGCCTTCGTGGAACTGCACGGCGGTCGGATAGGAGGTGTAACGCGGGCCGGAAAGGTCGTAGCGCCGAATCAGGTCAGCGTCCCAGCGAATGGTGTCGAGCATGCCAGAGATCCCCAGTTGGCGAGCTTTAGTCGGGAAGTCTAGGGATTGCGCCGGGAAGGCCTGTTGATTTGTATCAAGCGGGTGAATGTATACAGGATGTGTCGCCCGATGTTGGGACGGGCGTCCGTCAATGCCCCATCAGCCAGGCCTGGTGCGGTCCTGGGAGGGTCCAGAGGCCGAAGAGGATGACCATCAGGCCGCCCACGATGCGTACGCCGCGACGGCGCAGCAGGGCGGTCACCCGTTCGGCGGCCATGCCGGTGGCCAGCAGAACCGGCCAGGTGCCGAGGCCGAACGCCAGCATCAGCAGCGCGCTGTCCAGTGCCGATCCCTGGCTGGTGGCCCAGAGCAGGGTGCTGTAGACCAGCCCGCAGGGCAGCCAGCCCCAGATCGCTCCGAGCAGCAGGGCCCGTGGCAGGCTGGAGACCGGCAGCAGGCGCCGGGCGAAGGGTTCCAGGTGGCGCCAGAGGCCGCGACCGAGCGCCTCGACGCGGGTCAGGCCGCTCCACCAGCCGGCCAGGTAGAGTCCCATGGCGATCAGCAGCAGCCCGGCGACCACCCGCAGCGCGCCGGCCAACGGGGTGCGCGCCACCGCCCAGCCGGCCAGGCCGAGCAGCAGGCCGGCGCAGGCGTAGCTGAGGATGCGGCCGAGGTTGTAGGCCAGCAGCAGGCGCAGACGACGGCCGCGCTGTTCGGCGGGAATGGCCAGGGTCAGGGCGCCCATCAGGCCGCCGCACATGCCCAGGCAGTGGCCTCCCCCGAGCAGGCCGAGGATCAGCGCGGAAACCAGCAGCGGCGCCAGTTCAGCCACGCGGTCGGTCCTCGGGTTTCGACGGCTTCTCCGCTTCGTCGACGCCGGCCTGGTGCTTCGGGTCTTCGTCGTCGAAGAGAATGCTGTGGGCGGGGCCGTCGAGATCGTCGTACTGGCCGCTGTCCACCGCCCAGAAGAACACGTAGATGGCGATGGCGACGATGACGATCGCGACGGGGATCAGGATGTAGAGCGCGGCCATACGGACCTCGGCGAAGGGATTCGGGTCAGCCGCAGGGCGTTGACCACCACCAGCAGCGAACTGACCGACATGCCGATCGCCGCCCAGCCCGGGGTGATCCAGCCGAGCGCGGCGAAGGGCAGGACCAGGCCATTGTACAGGCTGGCCCAGGCCAGGTTCTCGATGATGATATGGCGGGTGCGGCGCGCCAGCCGGAAAGCCTGCACCAGGCTGTCCAGGCGGTTGGACAGGAGCACCGCGTCGGCGCTGGTCTTGGCCAGGTCGGTGGCGCTGCCCATGGCGACGCTGATGTCGGCACCGGCGAGCACCGGTACGTCGTTGACTCCGTCGCCGAGCATCAGCACCCGGCGGCCCTCGCCGTGCAGGCGTTCGAGCATGGCCAGCTTGTCGTCCGGGGTCAGGCCGCCGCGGGCTTCGTCGATGCCCAGTTCGGCAGCGACGCTGGCGACCATCGGCGAGGCGTCGCCGGATAGCAGGAGGGTGCGCCAGCCGCGCGCCTTGCAGGCGGCGAGCAGGGCGGGGGCGTCGCTGCGCAGGCGGTCGTCGAGACCGAACCAGGCCAGCGGTCCCTGCTCGTCGCCGAGCAGCAGCCACTGTCCGGAGTCGCCGGGCATCGCGGGCGTGGCGCTGCCGCCCAGGTCGCTGACGAATGCGGCCTGGCCGATGCGCAGGCGGCGGCCTTCCACCAGGCCTTCGAGGCCCAGTCCCGGATGGCTTGCGACGCTGTCGGCGGCCTCCGGCGCACGGCCGAAGGCGCGGGCGATGGGGTGTTCGGAACGGTTCTCGAGGGCGGCGGCGAGGGCCAGGCAGCGATCCGCGTCGAGATCGCGCAGGGGTAGCACCTGCTTGAGCGTCAGGCGGCCTTCGGTGAGGGTGCCGGTCTTGTCGAAGATTACCGTGTCGATGTGGTTCAGCCCTTCCAGCACGTGCCCGCGCGTGATCAGCAGGCCGAGCTTGTGCAGGCTGCCGGTGGCCGCGGTGAGCGCGGTGGGCGTGGCCAGCGACAGGGCGCAGGGGCAGGTGGCGACCAGCAGCGACAGCACCACCCAGAAGGCGCGCTGGTGGTCGACCTGCCACCACAGCGCGCCGACCGCTGCGGCGACCAGCAGGACGATGAGCAGGAACCACTGCGCCACCTTGTCGGCCAGTTCCGCCAGGCGCGGCTTGTCCGCCTGGGCGCGTTCCAGCAGGCGGACGATGGCCGACAGGCGGCTGTCGTCGCCAAGGGCGCCGACCTCGACGGTCAGCGGCCCCTCGACGTTCAGGGTACCGCCGGTGACGGCGTCGCCGGCCTGGCGTGGATGGGGCAGGTACTCGCCGGTGAGCAGCGACTCGTCGACGCTGGACTGGCCGTCGAGGATCACTCCGTCGGCCGGCAGCACGGCGCCTGGCGGTACCAGTACGCGGTCGCCGACGCGCAGTTCGCTGAGCAGGATGCGCTCGCCCTGGTTGGCGGCGTCCAGGCGCAGGCAGGACGCCGGCAGCAGGTTGACCAGTTGCGCGGTGGAGGCGGCGGTGCGCTCCCGCGCGCGGCGTTCGAGGTAGCGGCCGGCGAGGAGGAACAGGGCGAACATGCCGACCGCGTCGAAATACAGTTCGCCCTGGCCGGTGATCGTCGACCAGATGCCGGCGACGTAGGCGCCGCCGATCGCCAGCGACACCGAGACGTCCATGGTCAGGTGGCGGGTGCGCAGGTCGCGCAGGGCGCCACGGAAGAACTGGCCGCAGCAGTAGAAGACGATCGGCGTGGTGAGGATCAGGCTGACCCAGCGCAGGATGCGGTCCATGCCGGCGGAAAGGTCGAGGTTGAATTCCGGCCAGGTCGCCATCACCGCCATCATCACCTGGATCCACAGCAGCCCGGCGACACCGAGCTGGCGCAGGGCGCGGCGGTTCTCCACGGCCAGGCGCTCGGTGGCGCGGTCGGGTTGGTAGGGGTGGCCGGCATAGCCGATCTGGCGCAGTTCGCCGAGCAACTGGCTGAGCGGCAACTGGCTGTCCTGCCAGCGCACGTGCAGGCGATGGTTGGACAGGTTGAGCCGCGCCTCGGCCACGCCAGGCAACTGGCGCAGGTGCTTCTCGATCAGCCAGCCGCAGGCGGCGCAACTGATGCCTTCGATCATCAGGCTGGTTTCCGCTAGCTCGCCCTCATGGCGGACGAAGCCGCCCTGTACGTCCGGGCGGTCGTAGAGCTGCAACTCCTCGCTGAGCGCCTTGGGCAATGCCTCGGGATTGGCGGCGTTTTCGCTGCGGTGCCGGTAGTAGCTTTCCAGGCCGCCGGCGACGATGGCCTCGGCCACCGCCTGGCAGCCCGGACAGCACATGGCCCGCGTCTCGCCGAGCACGCGGGCCTCGAAGCGGCTGCCGGCGGGGACCGGCAAGCCGCAGTGGTAGCAGGGCAGGGGGGCGCTCATGGGCGCTTCGCTTCTGCTCCCTGGAGCGGTTCGTCACCCAGCTCCATGACCACGGTCGGCGATACCACCTCTTCCTCGAACAGGCGCCACTGGCCGCTGCCTTCCTGGCCGAGCAGTTCGACGAAGCGACGGCCCTCGACGGCGTCGGTCAGTTGCCCGACGTAGCGCTCGCGGTCGGAGTTGCTGCGCAGCAGCTCCACGCGGCGGTCCTTCTCTGGCTGGGTCGGCGAGATCAGGTTGAGGGTGAGTTGCTCCGGACGGCTGTTGCCGGTCAGTCGCACTTCGACTTCGCCGGTCAGGTCGTCGACCTTGACCTTGGCGTGCACCTGCAGGCGTACGGCCAGGTTCTCGCGTTCCAGGGAGCGGTTGATGCCCTTGCCGGCCTCGTAGTAGTTGTCGGTGACCAGGGTGTCCTGGTTGCGCACCGCGATGGTGACCAGGCTCAGCCCGAGCACCACCGAGGTCGCCAGGAGGGCCACGATGAACCAGGCCCAGAAGTGTTTGTACCAGGGTTGAGGGTGGGTCTCGGACTGCATGCTCAAGTTACTCAACGGGTGCGTGGGCCAATGAAGCGACTCTTCGCTTCTTTATGGATGCTCGGGTCGTCGGCCGACTCGATGGTGAAGACGATCTCGTTGGTGGTCGAAGGCAGCTTCTCCGGCTCGATGGACAGTTCCATCGGCAGGTTGAGGATGTCGCCCGCCGCCACCTTCAGCTCGCGCCGGCCTTCCAGGGTCAGGCCTTCGAGGCCCTTGGCGCCGAGGATGTAGGTGTGGTCCTGCTGATCCTTGTTCATGATCTTCAGGCTGTACACGTTCTCGATGCGGCCGAGTTCGTTCTCGCGGTAGAGCACGCGGTCCTTGCTGACGTCGAAGCCGACCAGCGGACGCAGGACCACCGCGGTGATCAGGGCGGAGATCATCAGCACCAGGGCGATGGCGTAGCCGATCAGGCGCGGCCGGGCCAGGTGGGTCTTCTGGCCGTTGAGGTTGTGCTCGGTGGTGTAGCTGATCAGCCCTTTCGGGTAGTTCATCTTCTCCATGATGCTGTCGCAGGCGTCGATGCACGCCGCGCAGCCGATGCACTCGATCTGCAGGCCGTCGCGGATGTCGATGCCGGTCGGGCAGACCTGCACGCACATCGTGCAGTCGATGCAGTCGCCCAGGCCCTGGGCCTTGTAGTCGAGGGACTTCTTGCGCGGGCCGCGCTTCTCGCCACGACGCGGATCGTAGGAGACGATCAGGGTGTCCTTGTCGAACATCACGCTCTGGAAGCGCGCGTAGGGGCACATGTAGATGCACACCTGCTCGCGCAGCCAGCCGGCGTTGCCGTAGGTGGCCAGGGTGAAGAAGCCGACCCAGAAGTAGGCCCAGCCGTCGGCCTGGCCGGTGAGCAGCTCGGGAATCAGCTCGCGGATCGGCGAGAAGTAGCCGACGAAGGTCAGGCCGGTGACCAGGCCGATCAGCAGCCACAGGCTGTGCTTGGCGGTCTTGCGCAGCAGCTTGTTGCCGCTCATCGGGGCCTTGTCCAGCTTGATGCGCTGGTTGCGGTCGCCTTCGGTGACCTTCTCGCACCACATGTAGATCCAGGTCCACACGCTCTGCGGGCAGGTATAGCCGCACCAGACGCGACCGGCGAACACGGTGATGAAGAACAGGCCGAAGGCGCAGACGATCAGCAGCCAGGACAGCAGCATGAAGTCCTGCGGCCAGAAGGTGGCGCCGAAGATGTAGAACTTGCGCTCGGGCAGGTCCCACCAGACGGCCTGGCGACCGCTCCAGTTGAGCCAGACGGTTCCGAAGTAGAGGAGGAAGAGCGCCGCACCGCCCACCATGCGCAGTCGGCGGAAGATACCGGTGAAGGCCCGGGTGTAGATCTTCTCGCGCTTGGCGTAGAGATCGTTGTTATTGGTGTCGCCCTTGGCAGGCGGGGTGACGTCTTGAACGGGAATCTGTTTGCTCATCAGTGCGTACCACGGCAGTGGGGGGCGCCCGGCCGGTACATGCCGACAGGGTCAGAAAATAGTTGCACGCCTACTGATTATACGCCTGATCTATCAGGCTTTTTGCGGTAACTGTGCGACTTTTGGTCGCGTATTGTCCCATTCGCGCTTTTCTTTTGCACAAAATAAAACGGCGCCGGGGTTGCCGGCGCCGTCTGGGTCGTGGGGGAGGGGAGCGCTTATTCGGCGCTCTTCTCGCCGTGCGACAGGCTGTATACGTAGGCGGCCAGCAGGTGCACCTTGTCGTTGCCCAGGTGTTCCTGTTGCGCCGGCATCACGCCCTGGCGACCGTAGCGGATGGTCTGCTGCAGTTGCGCGAAGCTGGAGCCGTAGATGAACGCGCCGGGGTGGGTCAGATCGGGAGCGCCCATCGCTGGGGTGCCCTTGCCTTCCGGACCGTGGCAGGCGACGCAGGTGGTGGCGAAGACCTGCTTGCCGGCCTCGATGTCTGCCTTGGCGCCTTCCGGCAGCTTGCGGCCATCCATCTGGGTGAGGACGAAAGCGGCGACGTTCTTCACGCCTTCCTCGCCGATCACTTCACCCCAGGCCGGCATGGCGGCGTGGCGGCCAGCCATGATGGTGGTCTTGATGGTTTCCGGCTCGCCGCCCCAGCGCCAGTCGGCGTCGGTCAGGTTGGGGAAGCCGTAGGCGCCCTTGGCGTCGGAGCCGTGGCAGATCGAGCAGTTGGAGGCGAACAGGCGACCGCCCATTTTCACCGCCTGCGGATCCTTGGCGACTTCCTCGATGGGCATCGCGGCGAACTTGGCGAAGATCGGGCCGTATTTCTCGTCGGCCTTGGCCATTTCCTTTTCCCACTGGTGGACGCCGGTCCAGCCTTTTTCCTTGTCGGCGAATTCGTCGGCGGACTGGTAGCCCGGCATCAGGCCTTTCCAGGTGCCCAGGCCCGGGTACAGGGCCAGGTAGCCCACGGCGAACACCAGGGTGCCGACGAACAGCATGAACCACCACTTCGGCAGCGGGTTGTCGTACTCCTCGATGCCGTCGTAGGAGTGGCCCACGGTCTCGTCGGTGGTGCTGCTGCGCTGGCCCTTGCGGGTGGCGAAGATCAGCCAGGTCAGCGCCAGCAGGGTGCCGAGGGTGAGAGCTGTAATGTACAGACTCCAGAAGGTCGTCATTCTTTGTTACTCCTAGAAGCTTGCTCGACGTGCTTTTTGGCTTCGGGATCGTCTGCGAAGGGCAGCATCGTCGCTTCGTCGAAGCTCTTCTTGCGCTTGCCGCTGTAGGCCCAGATCACCAGGCCGATGAAGGCGACCATGATCACCACGGTGCCCAGTCCACGCAGAGTCCCGATATCCATCACACTCACCGTTTGCTCTTGATAGAGGTTCCCAGGCCTTGAAGGAACGCCACCAGGGCGTCCATCTCGGTCTTGCCCTTCACGGCTTCACGTGCACCGGCGATGTCCTCATCGGTGTAAGGCACGCCCAGCTTGCGCAGGACTTCCATCTTGGTGGCGGTGTCCTTGCCATCAAGCTTGTTCTCTACCAGCCACGGGTAGGCAGGCATCTTCGACTCGGGCACCACGTTGCGCGGGTTGTACAGGTGCGCGCGGTGCCAGTCGTCGGAGTAACGGCCGCCGACGCGGGCCAGGTCCGGGCCGGTACGCTTGGAACCCCACAGGAACGGGTGGTCCCAGACGCTTTCACCGGCGACCGAGTAATGGCCGTAGCGTTCGGTCTCGGCACGGAACGGACGGACCATCTGCGAGTGGCAGCCGACGCAGCCTTCGCGGATGTAGATGTCGCGACCTTCCAGTTCCAGGGCGGTACGCGGCTTCATGCCTTCGACCGGGGTATTGGTCACGTCCTGGAAGAACAGCGGAACGATCTGGGTCAGGCCGCCGATGCTGACGGCGATCACCATGAAGATGGCCAGCAGGCCGACGTTCTTCTCGAGTATTTCGTGGTTCTTCATTTACGTCGGGCTCCTCAGGCGATCTGCGCGGCGGCTTCGTATTCGGCCGGCTTGGCAGCACGCACGGTGCGCCAGGTGTTGTAGGCCATCAGCAGCATGCCGGTGAGGAAGAAACCACCGCCGATCATGCGCACGATGAAGCCCGGGTGGCTTGCGACCAGTGCTTCAACGAAGGAGTAGGTCAGGGTGCCGTCCTCGTTGACCGCGCGCCACATCAGGCCCTGGGTGATGCCGTTGACCCACATCGAGGCGATGTACAGCACGGTGCCGATGGTGGCCAGCCAGAAGTGCGCGTTGATCAGGCCGATGCTGTGCATCTGCGGGCGACCGAAGACTTTCGGGATCAGGTGGTAGAGCGAGCCGATGGAGATCATCGCCACCCAGCCGAGGGCGCCGGCGTGCACGTGGCCGATGGTCCAGTCGGTGTAGTGGGAGAGGGCGTTGACGGTCTTGATCGCCATCATCGGGCCTTCGAAGGTGGACATGCCGTAGAAGGCCAGGGATACCACCAGGAAGCGCAGGATCGGGTCGGTGCGCAGCTTATGCCAGGCGCCGGAGAGGGTCATCATGCCATTGATCATGCCGCCCCAGCTCGGTGCCAGGAGCTGTCTCGTATACACATTT
>NZ_SCND01000655.1:0-1255 GCF_005503585.1 Pseudomonas sp. 2VD | reverse complement strand
CCGAACTCGAAATGGATGCTCGGCGACTGGGGCGGCAAGCGCACCGAGCTGCTGGAGAAGGGCTACGACTTCAAGCTGGAGTATGTCGGCGAGGCGGCGGCCAACCTCGACGGCGGCTATGACGACGACAAGACCGGGCGCTACACCGACCAGTTCGCCCTGGGCGTGCACATGGACCTGGAGAAGATCCTCGGCTGGAAGGCCACCGAGTTCCAGTTCACCGTCACCGAGCGCAACGGCAAGAACCTTTCCAACGACCGCATCGGCGACCCGCGTGCCGGGCACATCAGCTCGGTGCAGGAGGTCTGGGGCCGCGGGCAGACCTGGCGGCTGACCCAGCTGTGGCTCAAGCAGCAGTACTTCGACGGCGCGCTGGACGTGAAATTCGGCCGTTTCGGCGAGGGCGAGGACTTCAACAGCTTCCCCTGCGATTTCCAGAACCTGGCCTTCTGCGGCTCGCAGGTGGGCAACTGGGCGGGGAGCATCTGGTACAACTGGCCGGTCAGCCAGTGGGCGTTGCGGGTGAAGTACAACTTCGCGCCGGACTGGTACGTGCAGGTCGGCGCCTACGAGCAGAACCCGTCGAACCTGGAGACCGGCAACGGCTTCAAGATGAGCGGCAGCGGGACCAAGGGCGCGCTGCTGCCGGTGGAGCTGATCTGGCAGCCGAAGGTCGGCGCCGAGCAACTGCCGGGCGAGTACCGGCTGGGCTACTACTACAGCACGGCGAAGGCCGATGACGTCTACGACGACGTCGACGGCCAGCCGCAGGGGCTGACCGGCAACGACTTCAAGTCGCGCGGCAGCAAGCATGGCTGGTGGGTGGTGGCGCAGCAGCAGGTCACTTCGCACAACGGCGATGCTTCGCGCGGGTTGAGCCTGTTCGCCAACCTGACGGTCCACGACAAGGCGACCAACGTGGTGGACAACTACCAGCAGCTTGGAGTGGTCTACAAGGGTCCGTTCGATGCGCGGCCGAAGGACGACATCGGCCTGGGCATCGCACGCATCCATGTCAACGACGATGTGAAGAAGCGCCAGCGCCTGGTGAACCAGGTGAACGGCATCGACGACTACGACAACCCGCTGTACCAGCCGCTGCAGGACACCGAGTACAACGCCGAGCTGTACTACGGGGTGCATGTGACCGACTGGCTGACGGTGCGGCCGAACCTGCAATACATCAAGCAGCCGGGCGGGGTCGACGAGGTCGACAACGCGCTGGTGGCGGGGATCAAGATCCAGACGGTGTTCT
>NZ_SCND01000654.1:0-1256 GCF_005503585.1 Pseudomonas sp. 2VD | reverse complement strand
GGGCAGGGGCGCGGCGCTTCTTCCCCCCGGTTTCTCCCCCACCCGCCGGGCCCGTCGGACTCCCGGCGAACTCGCTCGAGCCCGCGAAAAGCGGGCTTTTTCATGCCTGTCGCATAGAAGACCGATATAGACTTAATGGTCACGACGTGACGCTACAAGTCCGAAATGTTGGTGGTGTAGACTCGGCCGCGGCACGCCTTTCGTGCCTCCATTTTGTTGCCGCTGGCCCCCGGCCGGCGATCGGTACGATCGAGGATTCCCCACATGGCTGATTACAAAGCTCCGCTGCGCGACATGCGCTTCGTCCTCAATGAGGTGTTCGAGGTCTCCCGGCTCTGGGCGCAACTGCCGGCGCTGGCCGAAGTGGTCGACGCCGAGACCGCCGCGGCGATCCTCGAAGAGGCCGGCAAGGTCACCGCCGGTACCATCGCCCCGCTGAACCGTCCGGGCGACGAGGAAGGCTGCCAGTGGAACGCTGGCGCGGTGAGCACCCCGGCCGGCTTCCCCGAGGCCTACCGGACCTACGCCGAAGGCGGCTGGGTCGGCGTCGGCGGCGATCCGGCCTACGGCGGCATGGGGATGCCCAAGGTGATCTCGGCGCAGGTCGAGGAACTGGTCAACTCGGCCAACCTGTCGTTCGGCCTGTACCCGATGCTGACCGCCGGCGCCTGCCTGGCGCTCAATGCCCATGCCAGCGACGAACTGAAGGACAAGTACCTGCCGAACATGTACGCCGGCACCTGGGCCGGTTCCATGTGCCTGACCGAGCCGCATGCCGGCACCGACCTGGGTATCATCCGCACCAGGGCCGAGCCGCAGGCCGACGGTTCCTACAAGATCAGCGGGACCAAGATCTTCATCACCGGCGGCGAGCATGACCTGACCGAGAACATCATCCACCTGGTGCTGGCCAAGCTGCCCGACGCCCCGGCCGGGCCGAAGGGCATCTCGCTGTTCCTGGTACCGAAGGTGCTGGTCAACGCCGATGGCTCGCTGGGCGAGAAGAACAGCCTGGGTTGCGGCTCCATCGAGCACAAGATGGGGATCAAGGCCTCGGCCACCTGCGTGATGAACTTCGACGGCGCCACCGGTTGGCTGGTGGGCGAGGTCAACAAGGGCCTGGCGGCGATGTTCACCATGATGAACTACGAGCGCCTTGGCGTCGGCATCCAGGGCCTGGCCACCGGCGAGCGCTCCTACCAGAGCGCCATCGAGTATGCCCGCGAGCGTATCCAGAGCCGCGCGCCGACCGGCCC
>NZ_SCND01000653.1:0-1263 GCF_005503585.1 Pseudomonas sp. 2VD | reverse complement strand
GCCCCTTCCACTCCCCGCGCCCCTCGCCGGCCTGCAGGCGCAGGGCGAGCAGCAGGGCCAGCACCGCCAGGGCGCTGCCGGTGAGGAAACCGCCGGCATAGCCGATCTGCGCGGTGAGGCTGACCAGGAACGAAGACGCCAGCATCTCGCCGAGGTCTCGGGTGCTCTGCACCGCGGTGACATCGGTGCCGGCCTGGCCGCCCTGGCCGGCGAAGCGCATCGCCGCGGTGAGGATCGCCACCGAGGTGATGCCGGTAGCCAGCGAGCCGATCAGCACGCAGGTCCACGCCAATCCTTCGCTCAGTGCCAACCAGCGACCGGCCTGCAGATACCAGAGCAGCGCCGAACAACCGGCGAGCACCACGCCAAGGGCGAAACCGCGCCACAGGCCGATCCGCCTGACCAGCCAGGCGCCGCCGCCGCAGCCGAGGAATACCGTGACCAGGCCACCGCTCATGCCCAGCCGGCCGATGTCCTGCAAGGCCCAGCCGGCATCGCTGAGGTACAGCTTGGACAGGCCGAAGCCGGATACCGCGGTCATCGCCGACAGCAGTGCCAGCGCCAGCAGCGAAGGCGCCAGCGGCCGACGCAGGAAGCGCAGCAGGCTGGCCTTGGCGGCCGGTGCCGGGGGGAGTTCGTGGGGGTCGCCGCGCCCCAGGGCGAGCACGCAGCACAGGCTTGCCAGCGGCACGCAGGCCATGACCAGGAACGCCGTGCGCTGGCCGAAATGCCCGGCGAGGATCAGGCTGCCGGCGCCGCCGCCGAAGAAGCCGATCATCACCCCGGCGATCTGTACCGCGTTGACCTTGGCCAGCAGCTCGCCGCTGAAGTGCTCCGCCGCCATGCCGTCGGTGGCGATGTCCTGGGTCGCGCTGGCCAGCGAAGCCAGCGCCAGCAGGCCGACCGCCCAACCGGCGCTGGCCACGCCGAGGCCGAGCGTCGCCAGGCCGAGCAGGCAGGCGAGGACGATGCATTGCATCGGCAGGATCCAGCTACGCCGCCGGCCGAGACGGCGCGACCAATGGTTGTCAACCCAGGGCGCCCAGAGGAACTTGACCACCCAGGGCAGCCCCACCAGGGGCAGGAACGCCAGCGCCTGCAATGGCGCGCCATCCTGGCGCAGTAGGGTGGGCAGGGCGTCCATGGCCAGCGCCCAACCGGCGCTGGCCACGCCGAGGCCGAGCGTCGCCAGGCCGAGCAGGCAGGCGAGGACGATGCATTGCATCGGCAGGATCCAGCTACGCCGCCGGCCGAGACGGCGCG
>NZ_SCND01000652.1:0-1282 GCF_005503585.1 Pseudomonas sp. 2VD | reverse complement strand
CTTCAGGTCCTGGACGATCTTGCGCACCCGCCCTATTCCCTCCCTGGATTCGCGCAGCAACACAGCGACATCCTCCTTGACGAAGGCCAGTTCGACCCGCTCGCCGAGCTGCTCCAGGCGTCTTGCCAGCGCCTCGTCGCGGATCGCGGGGCGAGCCTCTTCATAGGCTTCAAGTACCTCCAGCAAACGCCTGACGTGCTCCTCCAGGGTGGTGTAGTTGGAGGAAACGTAGCTGATGGGGTTATTGATCTCATGGGCGACGCCGGCGGCCAGGTGGCCGATCGAGGCAAGCTTCTCCGTCTGCACCAGTTGGCTTTCCAGCTCCTTGCGCTCGCCGATCTCTTTCTCCAGCGCCTCCTTGGCCTGGCCGACTTCCTGGGTGATCTCCTGGATGGCAGCCTCCATCCGGCTCATCTGCAATTGGAGGTGAGCCGTCACGTTCCACTTGGCGCTGAGATTGCCGGCCATCTGGCGGACCTCCTGTCCCTGCAAAGGCAGGCCGAGGAGCAGCAGGCGCTCTTCCGCGGCCCACGGCGCCAATAGCGGAAAATCGGCGGGAGGCGCATGCACCACGACCTGCAAGCGGGAGTCGAGACGCCAGAACCGCTCGAGAACGGGAATATCCGCGCCTACCGACGACATCCCGAGAAACACCACGGCATACGGCGCATCGGCCTGGAGGGCCGAGCGTATCCGCCCCAAGGCCTCCTCGGCGCTTCCCGCCGTATCCACCTGGTAGCCCCGCTCAGGCGCCACGGGAGGCGATTCGGCCTCTAGGGTTCCCTGCAACAACCCGCATACACGGTCTCGATCCGCCTGCCGCTCATCGATCACCAGCAAGCGCCGGTTCCTGATGGGTAACGCCTCCATGATCCGCACCTCCGCTCGCCCTGTCGCCGCGTGCATGCCCCTCGTCCAGGCCAGACTCGGACTATGCTTGCCTGAAGCACTCAGGCAAAACTCACCCGGTGGACAGACACTCATGAACGATAGCGCACCTCCTTCCAACGAGACGGAGATCCGCTTCAGCGTACTGCTGGTCGACGACGAGCCGCTGATCCTCAGCAGCCTGCGCCGGCTGCTACGCAACCAGCCCTACGACCTGTTGCTGGCGGAAAGCGGCGAACAGGCCCTGCAACTGCTGGAAAGCCGGCCCGTGGACCTGGTGGTGTCCGACGCCCGCATGCCGAACATGGACGGTGCCGCCCTGCTCGCGGAAATCCATCGCCGCTTCCCGGAAACCATTCGCATCCTGCTCACCGGCCATGCCGACCTGCCGACC
>NZ_SCND01000651.1:0-1295 GCF_005503585.1 Pseudomonas sp. 2VD | reverse complement strand
GGCAAGAACAGCTCGGACGACCGCGCGCTGCCGCAGATCCCGCCGCTGGAAGCGCGCTTCGGCCTGACCTACGAGGAAGGCGACTGGAGTGCCGGCAGCCTGTGGCGGGTGGTCGCGCCGCAGAATCGTATCGCCAGGGACCAGGGCAACGTGGTCGGCAAGGACTTCGACAAGAGCGCCGGCTTCGGCGTCTTCTCGCTCAACGGCGCCTACCGGGTGACTCGCAACGTCAAGCTGAGCGCCGGTGTCGATAACCTGTTCGACAAGGATTACACCGAGCACCTGAACAAGGCCGGCGACGCCGGCTTCGGTTTCTCCGCCAACGAAACGGTTCCAGAGCCGGGCCGGACCTTCTGGACCAAGGTCGACTTCAGCTTCTGAACCTTCAACGAGGCCCCGTCCAGCGGGGCCCGCCTTGCCTACGTGCGCTCCGATGAGGTGATCCATGCAATCGAACGAAAAGAACGGCCGTGACTTCTACGCGCTGGCCTGGCGCTGGCATTTCTACGCCGGCCTGTTCGTCGCGCCCTTCATGATCCTGCTGGCGCTGACCGGAATCGTCTACCTGTTCAAGCCGCAACTGGATGCGCTGCTCTATCCGCAACTGCTGCGGGTCGAGGCCGGTGCGCAGATGCGCAGCGCCGACCAGTTGCTCGCCGGGGTGCGCCAGGCGCACCCGCAGGCCGCCGTCAGCCAGTACCTGCCGCCGAGCGAGGCGGGGCGCAGCGCGCAATTCGTGATTGGCGAAGAGGGCAGGCAATGGAACCTCTTCGTCGATCCCTACAGCGGACGCGAACTCGGCCGCCAGGATGCGCAGCTGAATCTCCAGGCGGTGGCCCGGGCACTGCATGGCGAGCTGATGGTCGGGACCGTCGGCGACCGGCTGATCGAGCTGGCCGCCGGCTGGGGCATCGTCCTGGTGGTCTCCGGTCTCTACCTGTGGTGGCCGCGCGGGCGGGCGGCGAGCGCGGCAGCGGAGTGTTCTCCAGCGGCCAGGGCACCTGCTGGCGCGACGCGCTGTTGAGGCTACCGGCCTGCATGTCGGAGGTCGGCACATCGTTCCACATCGCCGCCGGGAAGCGGTTCCAGACATCGGCGAACTGCTTGCCCCAGTAGCCGGTCCAGGTCATCCCGCTGAGCAGCATGAACAGCAACAGCAGGCTGCCCCAGAAACCGGCGACCACATGTAAATCGCGCCACAGCGGTCGTCCGCGCAGGTGCAGGCGCGGCCAGAACAGCGCGCTCGCCGCCCGCCCGCGCGGCCACCACAGGTAGAGACCGGAGACCACCAGGAC
>NZ_SCND01000650.1:0-1322 GCF_005503585.1 Pseudomonas sp. 2VD | reverse complement strand
GGTATCGGCCAGGGTCCCCAGCCTGTCGCTGCGCCTCCGGGTGCCGCCCGCACGCCTGGCCGGCGCCGAGGGCGAGGCCGACGCCAGAGAGGCGCCCACCCAGGCCGCCGCCGTCATTCGCCAACCCGAGGATGAAGCCCACGTGGATACGGATACCGCGCTCGATATCGGCAACGATACCGAGCATCTGCTACAGGACGTGCAGGGCACCCTGGCCGACCTCGCCGGCATGGCCCAGCAACTGAGCCAGCAGAAGCAGGAAGCGCTCAAGCAGCAGGAGTCGCTGGAGTCGCTCCAGACGCAATTGCACGAGAAGGAGCGGCAATTGCAGGAAAAGGAAAAGCAGCTCCGGCAGTGGCACAAGCGCCTGCAGGACGACCGCCAGGCGCTGGAGCGGGAAACCGAGCAGAGCAACCGTCTCCTGGCCGAGCGCAGCGCGGCCCTGCAACAACTCGCGGAAAGCGTCGAAGCCCGCGAGCGCAGCAGCGCGCGGCGAGCCGAAGTACTGCAGATCGAACAGGAACGCCTCGAAGAGTTGCGCAGCCAGCAGAACCTGCGTCAGGCCGAACTGGAAAAGCGCGAAGCCAGCGTCCAGCAGCGCAGCCTGGAACTCGGCGAGCGCTTCAAGAAGCTGGAAAGCGCCCGCGAGAAGCTGGCGCAGATCGTCAAGGGTTTCAACGAGACCGTACAGTTCAATACCGCTCTGCACGCCATCAGTCATACCGGGTTGAAGCGCCAGGAAGAGAGCGCAGCCGAACTGGAATAAGGTTCTCCTCCGGCAAAAGGGCGCGGCGCCGATACTGGCCCGCGCCCTTTTTCATTCGCCCAGCCGCGCCCGGCCGCTCGCCCTCGGGACGCGGTGCCGCCGGCCAGTTCACCGGTGCGCAGAGCAGTTGTGCGCCGGACAGCGCCGGCAGGCGCACCCATTCGGGAAACTCCAGGTCGTAGCAGACCATCACCGCGATTCGCCCGAAGCGGGTGGCGACCACCGGCGCTGGCCCTGGCACAAGGCCATGGGAAGGACGGAGTGTCGGCAAGCGAAGACGGGAAGGGAGTCAGTCAGGTCAAATAATCAGTTGAGCATTCTCTGAACCATACGCAGGGCGATCGCTGAACCGAGGGCCGCTGAGGCTCCGCGTGGTCTCTTCTGCCCCCGCTCAAGGGCGGCGCGCAGCATGGCCCTCGGCGGAAACCTGTGGCGCCTGGGTCTGCCCCGCCTCGCGCGCCAGCAGGTCGCGCAGGCCCTGCGCATCCAGCGGCCGGCTGAGCAGGAATCCTTGCAGTTCGTGGCATTGCTCGTCGCGCAGGATATGCATCTGCCC
>NZ_SCND01000649.1:0-1343 GCF_005503585.1 Pseudomonas sp. 2VD | reverse complement strand
CGGCCATAGTAGTCCAGGCGCGGCGCATAGACCCCTTCCAGGGCCTTGCCGCTGCGTTGCCCGTGGGCGGCCTGCCAGCGCTGGAACAGGCCGAGGATTTCGCTTTCGGCGGCAGCCTGGACCAGCGCTGGGTACAGGCAGAAGAGCGCGGCGCAGAATACCGGGCGCAAGAGTCGGCGCATCGAGAACATCCTTGTCGTTCGATTGAGGCGAACGCCGATTGTCCCCTATCCGCCGACGCTGGCAAATGGCCCTGGACGATTTTTTCCGATTCCGCAACGCGGTGGGCATTGCGGACACGCTCCGGACAGCCTTCCCCCACCTCTAGGCCGCGGCACGGCGGATAACCGCAAGCGGCTATCCGCCCCACGCCAGCCAGCCGGCTCAATGCGCCGGCAACAAGGCCTGCAACCCTTCGGCAAGCTCCAGGCTCCACGCCGCGTAGTCGTGACCGCCGGGGAACTCGCGGTAGTGCAGCGGGTAGCCCTTGCCTTGCAGCGCCGCGCGCAGGCTGCGGTTGCTGCCGAGAATGCCGTCCGCCTCGGGCTCCTCGAGCAGGCCGGAACTGAGGAAGAACGTCAGCGGCAAACGCTCGCCAGCGGCGAACTGCCGTACCAGCCACTGCGGCTGCTGCTCGTCCGGCCCCCACCAGAACGAGCCGGACAGGCTCAGCACCTTGCCGAAGCGTTCCGGATAACGGTAGGCGATGCAGCCCGAGGCCAACCCGCCGTAGCTGGAACCGGAAAGCACGCGATCGGCAGGCTCCTCGCTCAATGCATAGCGCTGCTGCAACCAGGGCAGCAGCTCATGGGCGAGCATGTCGGCGAAGGCCTCGTTGCAGGGCAGCTCACGGCCCCGGCTGCTGGCGTCGACATTGCCGACAATCACCGCCAGGGTCGGGCGGATGCGCCCGGCAGCGATCAGGTTGTCGAGGATGGTCGGGGTCGGTACGTCGCGCGCGTAGTGGTCCTCGTCGAACAGCACCAGCAGCGGATAGCGCTGGCCCTCGGGGTCGTAGCCCGGCGGCGTGTAGAGCGTCAGCTGGCGCTGGTTGGCCAGGGCCTGGCTGCTATAGCCGAGGCGCTCCACCTTGCCGCGCGGCACGTCCTTGCGCGGCTGGTCCCAAGTCTCGGCAGGGGCGCCGCCGAGCTGCACCAGCGAGGCCTGCTCGGCCCGCGGCAGCGCGCGGCTGTTGAGCCACGGCGTGCGGCTCAGCGGGTCCGGCCGCGCCGCCGCCTGCAAGGCCAGGCGCAAGGTGCCGCGATCGGCCTGTTGCAGGTCCGGCAGGTCGGCGCTGAGCTGGTAGGAAACCCGCGCGTCGTGGCGCAGCGGCAGGCTCAGGT
>NZ_SCND01000648.1:0-1344 GCF_005503585.1 Pseudomonas sp. 2VD | reverse complement strand
GTCTTGGATTCTGTGGAGCCGCCGGCTGCCTGGCGACCATTGCCGGGCTCTCGCCGGCCCTGACCGAGCACCGGAACCATCGGTACGCCCCCGGAAGGACATCTCCCGCGCTGCCCGGTGAACGGCAACGGCGAAGCACCCGCATCCGGGCCCACTTCGCATTGAAGGCGGGGATTATAGCCTGAAAAATCCATGGCTTGCAGCCAGCCCCGCCGGCCTGTCACGCGGGAAGCCAGGCCGTTGAACGGAAGCATTTCGCCGCACCCTGCGAACCATTCGCTTGACCGGGCAGTCGGAATAGATTCTCCCTATCGCCGCCTTTGACATAGACCAAGAGCGCTGGGAAAAACCCTGTGTTAGCCTCACTCCAACTGTTTCGGAGTGCCCCATTCACAAGGCCGACTGAAAGGAGAACGCCATGGAAATCAATATCGGAATCGGCGAACAGGATCGCGCAGCCATTGCCGAGGGCCTGTCGCGGCTACTGGCCGACACCTACACCCTCTACCTGAAAACCCACAACTTCCACTGGAACGTCACCGGCCCGATGTTCAATACGCTGCACCTGATGTTCGAAGGTCAGTACACCGAACTGGCCGTTGCCGTGGACGACATCGCCGAGCGCATCCGGGCCCTGGGCTTCCCGGCGCCCGGCACCTACGCCGCCTACGCCCGCCTGTCGTCCATCAAGGAAGAGGAAGGCGTGCCGGAAGCCGAGGAGATGATCCGGCAACTGGTCCAGGGCCAGGAAGCCGTGGTGCGCACCGCCCGCAGCATCTTCCCGCTGCTGGACAAGGTCAGCGACGAACCCACCGCCGACCTGCTCACCCAACGCATGCAGGTACATGAAAAGACCGCCTGGATGTTGCGCAGCCTTCTCGCCAGCTGATCGTCGATCGCTCGATAGAAAGCGGGGCCCGCCTCAGGGTCCCGCCCTCCCCTCCGGCGCCAACCGCTTGATTTGAGTAGCCTCCTGCTTTCCTGTTAAATAGCCGCCGTGCGTCACACGCATAGGCCGGCCGTCCTTCCGCACCTTTCGTTTCATGCACCGAAGCGCTGTCCGGCTACTTGATCGTTACCCCATCAAGGTGAACTCATTGACATGTTGAAAATCGTCCTTCTGGTCACGGGCGTCGCCGCCCTATTGCTGTCCTTCATTCCCAGCCTAAGAACCGAAGCCACACCCTTCCTGCAACATCCCGATGCCATCTACCTGGCCATTCTGGGCCTGATCAACCTGCTCTTCGCTCCCGTACTGCAATCGTCACATCCAACCCGCCCGCTGCAGGCCGGCGCAGCCGCCCTGCTGGTCCTGGGCGTCGTCCTGCAGGCACTGATCCTGCT
>NZ_SCND01000647.1:0-1347 GCF_005503585.1 Pseudomonas sp. 2VD | reverse complement strand
GCGACGGCCTGCTCCGCTCGCTGGCGCGCCGGGCCGTGCGCTGGCGCGACAGCTTCGACGGGGAGGGCGGCGCATGAGCGGCCTGCTCGACCTGCTGGAGATTCGCAAGGCCTATGGCGATACGCGGGTGCTGGAGGGCGTGGCGCTGTCGCTGGCGCCCGGCGAGGTGGTCAGCCTGCTCGGCCCCAGCGGTTGCGGCAAGAGCACCCTGCTGCGGATCGCCGCCGGACTGGACGACGACTTCCAGGGCACTGTCGAACGCAACCCGATCCTCGGCTTCGGCCCGGACGGCGAGAACGGCCGCAGCGGCGGCATCGGCGTGGTGTTCCAGGAGCCGCGCCTGTTGCCCTGGCTGACGGTGGCGCAGAACGTCGGTTTCGCCGACGGCTGGCTGGAGGACGAGCACTGGGTCGAGCGCCTGCTCGCCGATGTCGGACTGGCCGGCTGCGGAGGATTGCTGCCCAAGCAACTGTCCGGCGGCATGGCGCAGCGCGCGGCGATCGCTCGCGGTCTCTACGGACGGCCGCAGGTGCTGTTGCTCGACGAGCCGTTCAGCGCGGTCGACGCCTTCACCCGCATGCGCCTCCAGGACCTGCTGCAGGACGTGGTGCAGAACTACGAGATCAGCGTCCTGCTGGTCACCCACGATCTCGACGAGGCGTTCTATCTCGCCGACCGCGTGCTGCTGATGGGCGGCCGTCCCGGACACATCCGCCGCGAGTTCCACGTACCGCTGGCGCGTCCCCGCGATCGCCGGGCGGTGGAGCTGGCCTACTTGCGCGGCGAGGCCCTGACCGAAATGCAGCGGGCGCACGTGCTCTGAGGCAAGACCCCGAACCGGGTTCTTATATGCTTTATGGAATAAATAAATGAATAAAAAACATTTATTGGAATATGAGGCCGCCTGTTAAGGTCTATGCAACTTGGTTAGCAAGCCAAACGAATATCCTGTTTTCCGGTTATAAGGAATCCCCCCATGCTCGTCGTTTCCATCGCCGGAAGTCCCAGCGTACGTTCCCGCTCCGGGGTGTTGCTGGAGCGTGCCAGGGACTGGCTGAGCCGTCGCGGCGTCGAGGTGGCCAGCCACCAGGTGCTGGATTTTCCCGCCGAGGACCTGCTGCGTGCCCGCCTCGACAGTCCGCCGGTACTGGCGCTGGCCGAGCAGATCGGCCGCGCCGACGGCCTGCTGGTCGCCACCCCGGTGTACAAGGCCTCGTTTTCCGGCGCGCTGAAGGTCCTGCTCGACCTGTTGCCCGAGCGCGCCCTGGAGCACAAGGTGGTGCTGCCGTTCGCCACCGGCGGCAGCAGCGCGCACATGCTGGCCGTGGACTACGCATTGAAGCCGGT
>NZ_SCND01000064.1:0-21308 GCF_005503585.1 Pseudomonas sp. 2VD | reverse complement strand
GTGTAGGCCTCCACCAGAGCCTGCGGGTCGCCATCCTCGACCGCTTCGCGCAGGTCCAGCAGCAACAGCCGCAGTTCGCTGATCTCCGCCGCCCCGGCGCTCTGCGCGACGATGCCGACGATGAACGGCTCCAGCGCATAGCGCAGTTGCAGGACGTCTTCCATGGTCGCCTCGCCGGGCGCCGCGACCTCGCGCAGCGGCTCGCTGCGTTCGAGGACCATCACGCCCTTGCCCGGCAGCGAACGGACCACGCCCAGGGTCTCCAGGACCATGATCGCCTCGCGCAGGCTCGGCCGGCTGATTTCCATCTGCTCAGCCAGCTCGCGCTGGCCGGGCAACATCTGGCCGGCGACCCAGCGACCCTGCTCGATGGTGTCGAGCAGGCGCTGGGCAACCGCGTTGACCAGCTTGGACGAAGAAAACATGTCGCCTCCCTTTACTTGCCAATCGGACGTGCAACGCGCCTCGGCGCGTCAGCCATGCAGCTTGCCTTCCCCGGCCACCGCGCTGCGCTTGAGCGGCTCGCCGTCGGCCTTGGCCGGCGCCTCCAGGCGCCCGTCGAGTATGGCCTGCGCGCGCGGCATATCGATGTCGTTTTCCCAGCGGGCGATGGTCACGGTGGCCACGCAGTTGCCGATCAGGTTGGTCAGCGCGCGGCCGATGCCCATGAACCAGTCCACCGAAAGCACCAGCACCAGGCCGGCCACCGGGATCGCCGGCACCGCGGTGAGGGTGGCGGCGAGGATCACCAGGGCCGAGCCGGGAATGCCGTGGGCACCCTTGGAGGTCACTAGCGAAACCAGCAGGATGGTGACCAGGTCGGTCATCGCCAGCGGCGTGCCGGTGACGTGGGCGATGAACACCACCGCCAGGGTCAGGTAGATCGAGAATCCGTCGAGGTTGAACGAGTAGCCGGTGGGAATCACCAGGCCTACCGTGGAGCTGCGGATGCCCATGTGCTCGAGCTTGCGCATCACCTGCGGCAGCACCGCGTCGGAGGAGGCGGTGCCCATCACGATCAGCAGCTCTTCGCGGAAGTAGCGCAGGAACGGCAGCATGCGCACCCCGGAGAGACGCAGGACGCTGCCGAGCACCGCCATGACGAAGACCAGGCAGGTGGCGTAGAACACCAGCACCAGCGCGCCCAGGTGGCTGAGCGAGTCGACGCCGTAGCGGGCGGTGGTGAAGGCCACCGCGCCGAACACGCCGAGCGGTGCCAGGCGCACGATCATGCCCATGATGCGGAACACGATGTGGCTGAATTCGTTGATCAGGCGGGCCACGCCGCTGGCCTGCTCGCCGACCAGGTTCAGGGCGCTGCCGAACAGCACGGAGAACAACAGGACCTGGAGGATGTCGTTCTCGGCGAAGGCGCTGAACACAGAGGTCGGGATCAGGCCCATGAGGAATGCCACGGGGCCGTGGATCTCCTGGGTGCGCCCGGTATACAGGGCGACGTCGCCGGCGGGCAGTTCGTTGAGATGGATGTTGGCGCCGCTGCCCAGGCCCAGGCTGTAGGCGACCACCAGGCCGAGGACCAGGGCGATGGTGGTGAGGATTTCGAAGTAGATCACCGACTTCAGGCCGATGCGGCCGACCTTCTTCAGGTCGCCGGCGCCGGAGATGCCGTTGACCACCACGCAGAAGACGATCAGTGCGATGAGCATCTTGATCAGCTTGATGAAGCCATCGCCCAGCGGCTTCATCTGCACGGCCAGGTCGGGAATGCCGACCCCGCAGATGACGCCTATCACCAGGCCAATCACGACTTGCAGGAATATCGAGCGGGAACAGCGCTTGATGAACATCGCAGGAGTCTCCATTCGGCGCTTCCATCGGGCCTCGCGGAGGCGGGCGATGAACGCATTTTTATTGTGGTATTACCGGTCTGACCAGTTCAGCCTATACGCAAAGAAGTCGGCCTGACAAGCCGCTATCGGCGGGCGCGACGAATGGCCAGGAACCGCGGCACGCGCGGGCCGCAGCCGGGAGAAGGGCGCTCGGATGGCGCAAGGCGGCGGGCCAGAGCGGCTCGCCGCGGGGAAGGGGAGGTCAGCCGGCAAGGGCCTCGGCGACGAAATCGAGGCGATCCTGGCCGAAGAACAACTGGTCGCCGACGAAGAAGCTGGGCGCGCCGAAGACGCCGCGCCGCACCGCCTCTTCGGTGGTCGCCTTGAGCCCCTCCTTGACCTGCTCGTCGCCAACCAGGCGGAGGAACTCATCCGGATCGAACCCGGCCTCCGCCAACACCTGGGCGACCACCTCGGGCTTGCCGAGGTTCTGCTGTCGTACCCACAACGCTTCGAACACCGCTTTCAGGTAGGGGTGGAACCCTTCGCCGCCGAGATAGCCCTGGGCGCCGCGCATCAGCGTCAGGGTGTTGATCGGGAAGGCCGGGTTGAAGGCCAGCGGCACGCCGTAGCGTTTCGCATAGCGCGCCAGGTCGTGGAGGGTGTAGCGCCCCTTGGCCGGCACCTCGATCGGCGAATGGTTGCCGGTGGCCTTGAACACGCCGCCCAGCAGCATCGGCCGCCAGGCGATGCTCGCGCCATGGGCGGCGGCGATGCGCGGCAGTTGGGTCCAGGCGAGGTAGGTGGTGGGACTGCCGAAGTCGAAGAAGAACTCGATTTGCTTGCTCATGCGTGGCTCTTTCCGTGGCGGGGATCAGAAGGTTTCCATCCAGGGGCGCAGGTCCAGTTCGTGTACCCAGCAGTCGCGCGGCTGGCAGTGGATCTGCCAGTAGGTCTCGGCGATGTGCTCGGGATCGAGGATGCCGTCCTGCTCCTTGCGCTTGTACAGCTCGGGCAGGGTTTCGCGGATGAAGTCGGTGTCGATGGCGCCGTCGATGATCGGGTGGGCGACGTGGATGCCCTTCGGCCCCAGCTCGCGCGCCATGCTCTGGGCCAGGGCACGCAGGGCGAACTTGGCGCCGGAGAACGCGGCGAAATGCGCGCGGCCGCGCAACGAGGCGGTGGCGCCAGTGAAGATGATCGTTCCGCGCTGCCGCGGCAGCATCACCCGCGCCGCCTCGCGGCCGGTGAGGAAGCCGCCGAAGGCGGCCATCTCCCAGACCTTGCGATAGACCCGTTCGGTGGTTTCGGTGATCGGGAACCAGACGTTGGCGCCGACGTTGAAGATCACCGCCTCCAGCGCACCGACCTCACCCTCGATGCGGGCGAAGAGGTCGATCACCTGCTGCTCCTGGCGTGCGTCGCAGCCGCAGGCCAGGGCCTCGCCGCCTTGGTCGCGGATGGCCTGCACCAGCGGCTCCAGCTTCTCCGCGTTGCGCCGGGCGACGCACGCCACGTAGCCCTCGCGGGCGAACCGCCGGGCGATGGCGCCACCGGTGGCGTCGCCGGCGCCCATTACCAGAACCGCTTTGCGCTGGGTCATTGCAGAGGCCTCTCTTGTTAGTTCTTTTTTAGAACCCAATAGAGACGATAGTTAGTTCTTAAAAGGAACTTGTCAACTGGCAAGGGCTCGAGTGATATCCGCGCACCAATTACTCTGCCTGTCCCGGCCTGCCCGGCACGTCCTCTCCCTGAAGAGCGGGGACCGGTCGGCGGAGCCTGGTACGACAGCGTCCTTCCTGCCGTAACGCCATCGGCGTTATCCGCCGATTCGCGTCGGCGGCCAGGCCTGGAACGCTCAGCCGCGCCGCAGCAGGCGCCCCTTCCAGAACAGCCCCTCGCGTACCGTCACGTCCCGCGCGTGCAGCGGCTCACCGCATTCGGAACAGACCAGCACGCCATGCATGTGCTGGCCGCAATGCTTGTGCACATGCTCCAGCGGCGGCCCCTCGACGCCGGCGAGGTGGCGGTCGCCCCAGTTCACCAGGGAAAGGATGGCCGGGTACAGTTCCATCCCTTTCTCGGTAAGCCGGTATTCCTCGCGCAGCGGCCTTTCCTGGTAGGGCACCTTGGCCAGTATCTCCGCTTCGACAAGGCGCTTGAGGCGGTCGGCGAGGACGTGGCGGGTCACGCCGAGGCTGCGCTCGAAGTCGTCGAAACGGCGCACGCCGAGAAAGCAGTCGCGCAATACCAGCAGGGTCCAGCGATCGCCGAGGATCGCCAGCACCCGCGCCAGCGAACAGGGTTGTTCGCTCAGTTCTTCCCAACGCATGAGACACCTCCAGCCGTTCGGCAAAGGATAGCCGCGTGGGTTCTGAAACGAAACCGACCGGCCACGCCTTTCCAGCGGCCCGCCGCCCATGGCATAACCGCGTTCCTGTCTCCTGTCCCGGAATCCCGACCATGTCGCTCGACTGGACCTGCAAGCACCACGCCGACCTCACCCTGAAGGAACTCTACGCGCTGCTGCAATTGCGCACCGAGGTCTTCGTGGTGGAACAGAAATGCCCCTACCAGGAAGTCGACGGCCTCGACCTGGTCGGCGATACCCATCACCTGATGGCCTGGCGCGACGGCCAGTTGCTCGCCTACCTGCGCCTGCTGGACCCGGTTCGCCACGAGGGCCAGGTGGTGATCGGCCGGGTGGTCAGTTCCTCGGCCGCGCGCGGCCAGGGGCTTGGTCACCAGTTGATGGAACGCGCGCTGCAGGCGGCGGAGCGCCTCTGGCTGGATACCCCGGTGTACCTCTCGGCCCAGGCCCACCTGCAGGCCTACTACGGCCGCTATGGCTTCGTCGCGGTCACCGAGGTCTACCTGGAAGACGACATCCCGCACATCGGCATGCGCCGGGCCTGAGGCCCGGAGCGCCGCGGACGGTGGGGGGAGGGAAGGGAATCAGGCCTGCGGCTTGAGCACGCCGGGCAGTTGGGCTTCCAGCTTGGCGTTGTTCAGCGGCGCGCGGATGAAGCCGTGCTGCTCGCCGTCCGGACCGATGATCACCAGGTTGCCGCTGTGGTCGACGGTGTAGTTGGGCTTGCTGGTGTCGGCGGGGATGTAGGGGATGCTCATGGCGTTGGCCAGCTTCTGGATGTTCTCCGGAGTACCGGTGAGCCCCTGGAAGCCGGCGTTGAAGTAGCCCAGGTATTGCTTGATCTGCTGCGGCGTGTCGCGGTTCGGATCGACGCTGACGAATACCACCTGCAGGTCGTCGCGCACCTCCTGCGGCAGCTTGCCCTGCAATTCGCGGAGCTGGGCGAGGGTGGTCGGGCAGACATCGGGGCAGAAGGTGTAGCCGAAGAACAGCAGGTGCCAGCGACCCTTGAGACTGGCGGTGCTGACCGCCTGGCCGTCCTGGTTGGTGAACTCCAGCGCCGGCACCTTGCGCGTCTGCGGCAGGATCACGATGCCGGCGTCG
Organism: Pseudomonas sp. 2VD; assembly: GCF_005503585.1. Taxonomy (NCBI): domain Bacteria; kingdom Pseudomonadati; phylum Pseudomonadota; class Gammaproteobacteria; order Pseudomonadales; family Pseudomonadaceae; genus Pseudomonas; species Pseudomonas sp. 2VD. The sequence goes on along the minus strand of NZ_SCND01000064.1, from coordinate 16,043 downwards.
AGCAGCACGGTGGGATCGGCCTGGCGCTGGGCGGTGAGCACCTTGTGCACGGTGAGGCCGAGGACCAGGGCGACCAGGGCGACGAGGACGAGGACGGTCTTGTTGACTCGAGTCATGGGTGGGCAAGGCTCTAGAGTGGGATCAGAGAAGCAGCTTCAGCGGCAGATAGTGGTCCACCAGCAGCGCCATGAACAGCAGGAACAGGTAGACGATAGAGTACTTGAAGGTCTTTATCGCCGCATGTGGCCGGCTGTCACAGTAGAGCGCCCAGGCCCAGTCGAGGAAGCGCGCGCCCAGGGCCAGGGCGCAGAGCAGATAGACCAGCCCGCTCATGTGGATGACGAACGGCATCAGGCTCACCGCGAACAGCACCAGGGTATAGAGCAGGATGTGCAGCTTGGTGTAGCGCTCGCCGTGGGTCACCGGCAGCATCGGGATGTCGGCCTTGGCGTATTCGTCCTTGCGGTGGATGCAGAGCGCCCAGAAGTGCGGTGGGGTCCAGGCGAAGATGATCAGTACCAGCAACAGCGGCTCGGCGCTCAGGTGGCCGGTGATGGCGACCCAGCCGAGCAGCGGCGGCGCCGCCCCGGCGAGCCCGCCGATGACGATGTTCTGCGGCGTGGCGCGCTTCAGGAAGCCGGTGTAGAGCGCCGCATAGCCGAGCAGCGAGGCGAGGGTCAGCCAGGCCGTCAGCGGGTTGGTGAAGGCCAGCAGCACGGCCATCCCGGCCAGCGCCAGGAGCAGCGCGAAGCCCAGCGCCATGCTCGGCGACACCCGGCCCTCGGCCAGCGGCCGCTTGTGGGTCCGCGCCATGATCGAGTCGATGCGCCGGTCCACCACATGGTTGACCGCCGCCGCCGCGCCGGCACAAAGGCCGATGCCGAGGTTGCCGAAGATCAGCACCTGCCAGGGCACGAAGCCATCCAGCGGCGCCTTGGTGGCGAGCAGCATGCCGATCAGCGAGGTGATCAGCATCAGCACCACGACCTTGGGCTTGGTCAGTTCGAGGAAGTCGCGCCAGGTCGGCTGGCTGTGGCGATCGATGACGGTGGCCATATCCTTACCTCCATCCTTCTGTCTGTCAGGCGGCCTTCAGCCGCGAACCTTGCGCCGGCGGCAGCGTGCGGCGCACGCGCTGCGGCGACGGTGCCGGCGCGCGGACGCTGGCCGGCGCGCGCAGGCGATAGTTGACCAGCACCAGGCTGAGCAGCAGCAGGGCGCCACCGCCGTTGTGCGCCACCGCCACCGGCAGCGGCAGGTGCAGCAGCACGTTGCTGATGCCCAGGCCGATCTGCAGCGACAGGCCGAGCAGCATCAGCGCGGTCGGCCAGACCAGGCCGCTGCGCTGCAGGCGCCAGGCGAGCAGCAGGAGGACCAGGGTCACGCACAGCGCGCCGATCCGGTGGGTCATGTGGATCGCCGTGCGCGCGTCGCTGTCGAGCTGGCCGCCGAGGTAGTTGGGGCCGATGTGCTGGGTCAGGTGGAAGCCGTTGGCGAAGTCCATCCGCGGCCACCACTCGCCATGGCAGGTGGGCAGGTCGATGCAGGCCACCGCCGCGTAGTTGCTGCTGACCCAGCCGCCGAGGGCGATCTGGCCGATCACTAGGAGCAGGGCCAGCCCCGCCAGGCCGCGGGTCGCCGCCGGGTAGCGCCGCGCCGCGAAGCGTCCGGAGAGGCGCAGGGCGAGGAGAAAGAGCAGCGCCAGGGTGGTGAAGCCGCCGAGCAGATGGGCGGTGACCACCTGCGGCCAGAGCTTGAGGGTCACCGTCCACATGCCGAAGGCGGCCTGCGCGATCACCACCGCGAGCAGCAGCAGCGGCAGCTTCAGCGGTTGGCCGTCGCGCCCGCGGCGGACCAGCGCATGCAACGCCAGGCCAAGGATGAGCAGGCCGAGGGCGCCGGCGAAATAGCGGTGGATCATCTCGTTCCAGCCCTTCTGCGCCTCCACCGGGGCGTCGGGGAAGTGCAGTTCGGCGTGGGCCAGTTGCGCCTCGCTCAGCGGCACGTGGACGAAGCCGTAGCAGCCTGGCCAGTCCGGACAGCCGAGGCCGGCGTGGGTCAGCCGGGTATAGGCGCCGAGCAGGACCACCACGGCGGCCAGCAGGGTCGCCAGCACGGCGACGGTGAAACCGGGTTTGCGGGTTGCGCCTGACATTCGCGGGCCCCTTTTTCTTGTCGTTCTGTCCTCATCGGGCCGGGAACCGCGCCGGCCACGCCGATCAACCGATATGCGAGAGCTTGAGCAGCAGTTGCACGTCCTTCAGCAACTTCTTGCCGTTGGCCTTGGCGTCGTAGCGCAGCACCAGGTTGCCGTGCGGGTCGACCACCCACAGCAGCGGCCGCTCGCCACCGCCGGCCTTGTCGTACAGGGCCGGGTCCAGGCCGTAGCGCTGCAGGCGCGGGTAGTCCTGCCTCACCAGGTTGGCGAAGGCCGCCGGCAGCTCGCCGCTGGCGGCCAGGGCGTGGCCGGCGCGCGAGGCCTCGCGGCCGAGAGCGATGTTGACCTGGCGGGCCAGGTAGACCAGTTGCTGGCAGTCCTCGCCGCAAGTGCCCGGCGCGGTCACCAGCAGTTGCCACTGCTCGCCCTGGCTGCGTCCCTGCACGCCGAGGTCGGCGGGGGTCTGGCCGTTGCCGATCAGCGCGCCGCTGTAGCTGCGCCCCTGCGGCACCCAGAAATTCCATTTGTACATGGCGCTGGCGAGCAGCATCGGCCCCACCACCAGGCCGATGATCGCCAGCAGTTGCAGGCGGCCACGGGCGCGGCGCGGACGTTCAGGCATCGGAATCGCGAGACTCATGGTTTTTCTCCCGTGCGCGGCGCACACCGAGGTAGAGGTAGAGGGCGAGCAGGGCCGTCGCCAGGGCGAACCACTGCACGGCGTAGCCGGTGTGCCGCTCCGGCGGCATCGAGACCAGGGGCCAGTCGGTGTCGAAGCTGGCGTCGCCCGGTTCCAGGCGGATTTCCCAGGGCAGCCCGGCGCGACCGAAGGCCTGCCACAGCGCCGGGATGTCGAGCTGGGTCACCAGGCGCGGCCAGCCGCCGGCCGGCGCGTCGGCCAGGTGCAGGCCGCCGGGTGGCGGCAGGTAGGTCCAGGCATCGAGCAGGAGGACGCGGTCGGGGGTTTCCAGCGCCGGCGGCGAGCGTCGGTCGCTCCAGGCGACCCAGCCGCGGTTGACCAGCAGCCAGAGGCCGCTGGCCTGGTCGTAGAAGGGTTGCAGCACCTCGACCCCGGCCTGCCCGTTGCGCAGCCGGTTATCCAGCAGCAGCGTATGCCGCTCGTCGAAGCGGCCGTGCAGGCGCACGCGGACGTACGCCGGGTCGCGCAGTCCCTCTAGCTGCCCGGGCGACACCGGCTCGGCGCCGCGCCGGGCCTCGTAGCTGGCCAGCAGGGCGCGCTTCTCGTCGGCCCGCTGCAACTGCCAGGTGCCCAGCCAGAGCAGCACCGGCAGCAGGCCGAGGACCACCAGGGTCGGCAGCAGGCCGGGGCGGAACGCGCCACGCATGCTGCGTCTGTCATTGCGTCCGGCCTCCCCGAGGCGCTGGCTATACTGCATGAATCCCCCCATCGCCGGAGTCCCACCATGTTGAAAGTGGCGATCGTCCTGCTACTGCTGGCTACCCTGGTGAGCCTGTTCAGCGGCCTGTTCTTCCTGGTCAAGGACCAGGGCCATGGTTCCCGCGTGGTCAATTCGCTGACCGTCCGCGTGGTGCTCGCCGCGGCGACCCTGGCGCTGGTCGCCTGGGGCTTCTACAGCGGCGAGCTGAACAGCCACGCGCCCTGGCATTTCTGATTCCCCCGGTGGCGGTCAGATCACGTAGACGAAGATGAACAGGCCGATCCAGACCACATCGACGAAGTGCCAGTACCAACTGGCGGCCTCGAAGCCGAAGTGGTGCTCGGCATCGAAGTGACCGCGCAGGATGCGGATCAGCATGATGCTGAGGATCAGCGCGCCGAGGGTCACGTGGGCGCCGTGGAAGCCGGTGAGCATGAAGAAGGTCGAGCCGTAGATACCGGCGCCGAGGGTCAGGCCCAGCTCGTTGTAGGCGTGCACGTACTCCTCGGCCTGCAGGATCAGGAAGGCGATCCCCAGCAGCACGGTCAACGCCAGCCAGGCCTTGAGCGGGCCGCGCTTGTTCTTCTTCAGGGCGTGGTGGGCGAAGGTCACGGTGAAGCTGGAGGTGACCAGCAGGATGGTGTTGATCAGCGGCAGCTTCCACGGCTCGATCACCGCGCTCGGCGGCGGGAACAGCTTCGGGTCCGGGGTCTGCAGCAGCGGCCAGCTGTACTGGAAGTTCGGCCAGAGCATGTGCGCCACGCCCTTGGCACCCTCGCCGCCGAGCCAGGGACCGGCGAAGTGGCGGACGTAGAACAGCGCGCCGAAGAAGGCGGCGAAGAACATCACCTCGGAGAAGATGAACCAGCTCATGCCCCAGCGGAACGAGCGGTCCATCTGCGCGCTGTAGAGTCCGGCGCGGCTCTCGCGGATGACGTTGCCGAACCAGCCGAACAGCATGTAGGCGATGATCAGCCCGCCGACGAAGAAGATCCACGGGCCATGGGACTCCTTGTGGCCGGCGGTGAGGTCGTTGAACCAGGTACCCAGGCCGAACACCGTCACCAGCAGGCCGATGCTGGCGATGATCGGCCACTTGCTCTGGGCGGGGACGTAATAGTGTTCGTGGCTTGCCATGTTGTTCTCCTTATCGTCCCGCAACCGGTACGGGCGGCTTCCGCGCAGTGATATCGAAGAGGGTGTAGGCCAGCGTCACGTGCCGCACATCCTTGGGCAGATCGCGGTCGACGATGAAGCGCACCGGCATCTCGATGCTCTCGCCGGGTTGCAGCACCTGCTGGGTGAAACAGAAGCATTCGGTCTTGTGGAAGTAGGCGGCAGCCTCGGCCGGAGCGATGCTCGGGATGGCCTGCGCGGTCATCGGCTTGTCGCTCGGGTTGCGCGCGTAGAACACCATCTGGTTCACCGCGCCGGGATGCACCACCAACTGGTCGCCGGCGGAGCGGAACTCCCAGACCATGTCGATATTGTTCGAGGTCATGAACTGCACCTTCACCTCGCGCCCGACATCCACCTGCTGCTCGCCGCTGTAGGCGCTGCCGGCGGTCTTGCCGTTGATCCCCAGGGCGCGGCACATCACGTCGTAGAGCGGCACCAGGGCGAAGCCGAAGGCGAACATCAGCACGGTCACCAGCAACAGGCGGCCGACCAGGCGGCGGGTATCGACCTTGGCATCGCTCATGGCGCGCTCCTCACTTGACCTCGGGCGGGGTGCTGAAGGTGTGGTAGGGCGCTGGCGAGGGGATGCTCCACTCCAGGCCCTCGGCGCCGTCCCAGGGCTTGGCAGGGGCCGGCTTGCCGCCGCGGATGCACTTGATGACGATGAACAGGAACAGCAGCTGGGTGGTGCCGAACATGAAGGCGCCGATCGACGAGACCATGTTGAAGTCGGCGAACTGCAGGTTGTAGTCGGGGATCCGTCGCGGCATGCCGGCGAGGCCGACGAAGTGCATCGGGAAGAACGCCAGGTTCATGCCGATGAAGCTCATCCAGAAGTGCAGCTTGCCGAGGGTCTCGTCGTACATGTGGCCGGTCCACTTCGGCAGCCAGTAATAGGCCGAGGCGAAGATGCCGAAGATCGCGCCGGGCACCAGCACGTAGTGGAAGTGGGCGACCACGAAGTAGGTGTCGTGGTACTGGAAGTCCGCCGGGGCGATCGCCAGCATCAGTCCGGAGAAGCCGCCGATGGTGAACAGGATGACGAAGGCCACGGCGAACAGCATCGGCGTCTCGAAGGTCAGCGAACCCTCCCACATGGTGGTCACCCAGTTGAACACCTTCACCCCGGTGGGCACCGCGATCAGCATGGTGGCGTACATGAAGAACAGCTCGCCGGTGACCGGGATGCCGACCACGAACATGTGGTGCGCCCAGACCACGAAGGAGAGGAAGGCGATGCTGGCGGTGGCGTAGACCATCGAGGTGTAGCCGAACAGCGGCTTGCGCGCGAAGGTCGGGATGATCGCACTGACCGCACCGAAGGCGGGCAGGATCATGATGTACACCTCGGGGTGGCCGAAGAACCAGAACACGTGCTGGAACAGCACCGGGTCGCCGCCGCCGGCGGCGCTGAAGAAGCTGGTGCCGAAGTGGATGTCCATCAGCATCATGGTCACCACGCCGGCCAGCACCGGCATCACCGCGATCAACAGGAACGCGGTGATCAGCCAGGTCCAGACGAACAGCGGCATCTTCATCAGGGTCATGCCCGGGGCGCGCAGGTTGAGGATGGTGGCGATCACGTTGATCGCGCCCATGATCGAGCTGATCCCGGCCAGGTGGATGGCGAAGATGAAGAAGGTCACGCTGTGCGGGGCGAAGGTGGTCGACAGCGGCGCGTAGAAGGTCCAGCCGAAGTTGGGGCCGCCGCCGGGCATGAACAGGGTGCTGACCAGCAGGCCGAAGGCCGCCGGCAGCAGCCAGAAGCTGAAGTTGTTCATCCGCGGCAGGGCCATGTCCGGCGCGCCGATCATCAGCGGGATCATCCAGTTGGCCAGGCCGACGAAGGCCGGCATCACCGCGCCGAAGACCATGATCAGGCCGTGCATGGTGGTCATCTGGTTGAAGAACGCCGGCTCGACGATCTGCAGGCCGGGCTGGAACAGCTCGGCGCGGATCACCATGGCCATCGAGCCGCCGAGCAGGAACATCATGAAGCTGAACCACAGGTAGAGGGTGCCGATGTCCTTGTGGTTGGTCGTCAGCACCCAGCGCATCAGGCCCTTGGCCGGTCCGTGGTGGTGGTCGCCGGCATGGTGGTCGGGCGTATCGATCACAGCACTCATGGCGGTCTCCTATTGTTGTTTCTGCTTGTAGGCGACGACGTCTTTCGGGGTGACCATGTCGCCATCGTCGTTGCCCCAGGCGTTGCGCTCGTAGGTGATCACCGCGGCCAGGTCGACCTCGTTGAGCTGCTTGCCGAAGGCCGCCATGGCGGTGCCGGGCACGCCGTTGAAGACCACTTCCAGGTGGTGCTCCTTGGGCCCGGTGACGATCTTCGAACCCTTCAGCGCCGGGAACATCGGCGGCATGCCCTGGCCTTCGGCCTGGTGGCAGGCGGCGCAGATGGTGTGGTAGACCTTGTCGCCGCGCGCGACCAGTTCTTCCTTGGTCCACTCCTTGCTGGTCAGTTCCTTGACCTTCGCCGCCTCTTCCTTGCGCTTGGCCAGCCACTGGTCGAACTCGGCCTTGGGCTTGACGTCGACCACGATCGGCATGAAGCCGTGGTCCTTGCCGCACAGCTCGGCGCACTGGCCGCGGTAGATGCCGGGCTCGTCGACCTTGGTCCAGGCCTCGTTGACGAAGCCGGGGATGGCGTCGCGCTTGACCGCGAAGGCCGGCACCCACCAGGAATGGATCACGTCGCTGGAGGTGATCAGGAAGCGCACCTTGGTGCCCACCGGCAGCACCAGCGGCTCGTCCACCTCCAGCAGGTAATGCTCGTCCTTCGCCTGCCGGTTGTGGATCTGGTCCTGCGGGGTGGCCAGGTTGCTGAAGTACTCGACGTCCTGGCCCAGGTACTTGTACTGCCACTTCCACTGGTAGCCGGTGACCTGCACGTCCAGCTCCGGCTCGGAAGTGTCGTAGATGTGGATCAGGGTGCGGGTGGCGGGCACCGCCATCACCACCAGGATCACGAACGGCACCACCGTCCAGAGGATTTCCACCGTGGTGCTCTCGTGGAAATGCGCCGGCTGCTGGCCGGTGGAGCGGCGGTGGACGATCATCGACCAGAACATCGCGCCGAAGACCAGCACGCCGATCACCACGCAGATCCAGAAGATGGTCATGTGCAGGTCGAAGACGGACCGGCTCACCTCGGTAGCGCCCGGGGCCATGTTGACCGTCCAGGCAGCATTCGCCTGGCTGATCGCCGAGAGCAAAAGGAAGCCCATCCAGACTCGTGGATGTCGCAGCATTCGGGTTCCCCTTATCGTTGTTTTTATCCCGCCGGCAGACGCCAACGGCCAAGGGGTGGACCGCCAAGACAACGAACTTTGACCGTCGCACCTCGGCACACAGCAAGGCAGGCCGGGTTCATCAGGTTCAGCATTCGAGTGGGAGTATAGACAGCGGCTGCGACATAACAACGCAGCGTAAAAACGTCGCTGGAAAGTGCCGATTCTTCTCTAAAAGCCGCGAGCGGCGTGGCTTTGCAGGCGAATGGTGGCCGCCTGATATATCATCCTCGCATAACCACGAAGCGATTATGACAATCGCGTCTTAGCCGGCGCGCGCCGCCGGCTATGTTTCTCCTCTTCTTCACCATCCCCGTTGTATGGGAGAACCCATGAACACCGCTGCCCTCCGTGAACTCATCCAGCAGGCGCACCTCAGCGAAGCCCGCCACGGTCACCTGGCTGATCTGATAGCCAGCTGCCTGCCCCGCCTGCATCGCACCATCCAGCCGCAAGGCGAGAACACGGAAGACATACTCACCCGCTTCGTCCACGCCTACGTCGAACAGGTACCGGACCTGCTCGACGCCGCCAACAGCGTGGCCCGCGAAGCCGGCATCGAGGAACGGATCAAGCCGGTGCTGAAGGTCGCCGAGCAGTTCTTCCTCACCCCGCCGGCGTTGCTCGCCGGCCACGACGGCCTCGACGCCCTGCTCGATGAGGCCTACCTGGCGCACCGCCTGGTGGAAGAAGTGAACGACCGCTACATCGCCCACTTCGGCCAGGCGCTGATCCCGCTGGACACCACCGTGGCCAACCTGGTGGCCCACCAGTTGATCGGCGAGCCGTTCGCCAACCGGCTGGACGAAGCCGTCCACCATGCGGTGGAGAACATGCTCGACGCCACCACCTTCGACGCCGACTCGGCCCGCGCCTACCGCGAGAACCTGAAGAACCCGCGGGTGGTCGCCGCCTGGCAGCAGTGGCCGTGCCTGTCGAAGCAGCTCGGGGTGGAACTCAGCCTGGGCTGACCGCCCCGCCATTGCGCGCGCCGCCCAACCCGACGCTGCCGCGCAGGCGCCCTTCCAGGCGACGCTTCAAGGCGCGCGGTTCGATCACCAGGCGCGAGCCCTGCACCGGTGCCATCCGCCCCCAGTCCTCGAGCAGCTCCATGCAGGCATGGTCGACATAGCTGAGGTTATCCATCGGTACGTGCAGGGTGGTCCCCGGCTTGACCTCGTCGAGCACCCGCGACAGCGCCGGCACCTTGAGGAAAGTCGCGGCGCCGCTCAGGCGCAGCTCGGCTTCATGCTCGCCGGTGTAGCGCAGGGCGATCTTCAGCCGCGCCGCCTTCAGCACCAGCTTCAGCAGGGTCAGGGCGAAGCCCACCAGCACGCCGGTCAGCAGGTCGGTGAAGACGATGGCCAGGGCGGTGGCCGCGTACACCAGCATCGGCATCCGGCCGTAGCGAGAGAGGTTGCCGAGGGCCTTGAAATCGACCAGCTTGACCCCGGTATAGACCAGCACCCCCGCCAGGCTCGCCACCGGAATCTGCCGCAGCAGGCTGCCGAGCAGGAGGACGAAGGCGAGCAACCAGAGGCCGTGGAAGATCGCCGAGGCGCGGGTTCGCGCACCGGCATTGACGTTGGCCGAGCTGCGTACGATCACCCCGGTCATCGGCAGCGCGCCGAGCAGGCCGCAGAGCATGTTGCCGACCCCCTGGGCGGACAACTCGCGATCCATGTCCGAGCGCGGGCCGTCGTGCAGGCGATCCACCGCCGCCGCCGAGAGCAGGGTCTCCGCACTGGCGATGAAGGCCACCACCACCGCCGCCAGCAGCAGGGAGGGATCGGCCAGGGCCAGCAGGTCGGCCGGGCGTAGCCAGTCGATGGCCTCGCCGAGGTTGGCCGGTACCTCGACCCGCCGCACGTCCAGCGCCAGCCAAAGGCTGGCCAGGGTCGCCAGGCTCACGCCGAGCAGCGCGCCGGGTAGGAAGCGCAGGCGTTGCGGACGCAGCTTGTCCCAGCCCCACATCACCGCGATGGTGCCCAGCCCGAGCAGCGCCGCGTCGAGGCCGCTGTCCATGCCCAGCGAGCCGAGCGCGGCGAACGCCGCCTGGGGGAATGCCAGCAGGTTGTCGAGGCCGGACGCCTTGGGCGCCAGGTCGAGCATCACGTGCAATTGCGAAAGGACGATGAGGATGCCGATGCCGGCGAGCATCCCGTATACCACCGCCGGCGAGGTGACCCGGAACCAGCAGCCCAGGCGCAGCCGCCCGGCGAGCAGCTGGATGGCGCCGGCGAGCAGCAGGATCGGCCCGAGCATGGCCACCCCGTAGGTACGCACCAGTTCGAAGACCAGCACCGCGAGGCCGGCCGCCGGGCCGCTAACCTGTAGCGGCGAGCCGGCCAGGAAGCCGACCACCAGGCCACCGACGATGCCGGTGAGCAGGCCCTTGGCCGGCGGCATCCCGGAGGCGATGGCGATGCCCATGCACAGCGGCAGGGCGACGAGGAACACCACCACGGAGGCCATCAGGTCCCGCGGCAACGTGTCCCGGAGGGACGGAAACACCTTTGAAACATGCATGGCACAGTTCTCCTGCGAATTTTTTCCACGACGAGGGAGCGACGCCAGGACCAGGCCCGGCGCCGGTTGTGTGTGCGCAGTGTGTTTTTTCTTGTAATAGCGACCCGTTCAGCCCCGGAACGGGGCTTCCCAGAGGTCGTCCATGGCAGGAACGGCGAAAGGTGACGCGAAAACGCTGTTGTTATCCGGCGGCCCGCACGGCCGCCGCTATCACGAGTTCAGGTAGCGCGGCGCGGGCGTGGCCATCGGCACCGGATGCTCGCCGTCGAGGGGCAGGAAGCGACCCTGCTTGGCGTCGTAGGCGCGGATCTGCGCACTCTCGATGTCGTACACCCAGCCGTGGATGAACAGTTGCCCGCTGGCCAGGCGCGAGGCCACCGAGGGGTGGGTGCGCAGGTGATCGAGCTGGGCCACCACGTTCTCTTCGGTGAGCACTCCGAGGGTGTCGTGGCTGGCGCCGCAGTCGCAGTTGTCCGCCACCACCGTGCGTGCCACCTCGGCGTGCCGCAGCCAGGCCTTGACCGTCGGCATGCGTTCCAGGGTCTGCGGATCGAGCACGGCGCGCATCGCCCCGCAGTCGGAGTGGCCGCAGACGATGATGTGGTGCACGCCCAGCGCCAGCACGGCGTATTCGATGGCGGTGGAGACGCCACCGTTCATCTGCCCGTAGGGCGGCACCACGTTGCCGACGTTGCGGGTGACGAACAGGTCGCCGGGGGAACTCTGGGTGATCAGCTCGGGAACGATGCGCGAATCCGCGCAGGTGATGAACATCGCCCGCGGCCGCTGGCTATTGGCGAGCTTCTTGAACAGCGCCTGCTGCTCGGGAAAGACCTCCCGGCGGAAATGCTGGAATCCATCGACAATCCTTTTCAATGCGTCGTCAGCGCTTTCCTGCTCTGGAGAATCGGACTTAACGCCCCGCATACGGTCTGGCATGGTTCGGAACCTCGATGAATGGATCGATTGAATTTTCCCACGTCTGCCGACGCTTTCCCCATAGGAAAAAGGCACAACAAACGCAGAGCGACCTATGTGACCGACCGGTCACTTCTGGTGCTCAACGCTAATGCCCGAAGCTTAACCATAAATTAAAAAATCCCTCTATCTCGCACGTTGTCAGCTTTTTTCACGATATTTCCAGAGGATGTCGACAGGCTATCATGGCAAACGAGTGGCATTTCCATTCGTCCCGCATAAGTGGTGAAAGGTTTCAGTCAACCGGTTGGCTACGTGCAGGGAAATTCGTCGAATGGGAAAATCCGGCGCACCGCGCCAGCGGCCATGACCTGGCCGCCCGGCGCCAGCCAGCTATCAGAACAGGTCCAGTTGGCGGCGCACCGGCGCACCGGTGGGGAACAGCGGCAGGTTCGGCACGAAGCGCGCCAGCAGGCACGCCGCAGCCATTCGCTGGCGTTGCTGGCCGTTGCGCAGGACCTGGCGGCAGCGCGCCTCGCCCAGAGGTTCGCCGAGCAGGTAGGCGCGCCCGGCGACGAAGCGCGCGCCGTTGTCACGCCACCAGGCGGAGACTCGCTCCGCCTCCGGCCAGGTAAGGTTCTCGTCGTCGTCGAGGGCGACGTTGTCGTCGTCGGGATCGTCGTTGGGGCCTGGGTCGTAGTCGGGCAAGGCCTCCAGCTCCAGGTCGAGCAACGCCAGGTCGGCGCCGGTGATCAGGCTGAAGGCCTCGCCGGCGACCCGCGCCAGACTCTCGTCGCGCATCTGCTGGATCAGCCAGGGCACCGCCACCGGATCGCCGAACAGGCCGGTGGCCTGGATGCCGATCCGCCGCGTGTCCGCCGCCTGCATCAGTTGGCGAATCCAGGCCATGCTGGTGTCGCGCGGCTGCCAGGCGAGCAGCACCATGGTCGCCGGCAGCTGGAACGGGCCGGGCTGCCCGGCGAACGCACGCAATGGCCCCAACGCCTCCTCGTCGCCCATCTGCGCGGTGGCCCAGTTGGCCCAGAAGCGCAGGCTCGGGTCATCGTGGGCGCGATAGGCGCGGATATTCGCCATCAGGTCGCGCCGACGCAGCTCGCCGGCGGTGCGCGCGGCGCGCGCCAGCACCGCCGGGTCGGCGTGGCCAAGGGCGGACAGCAGCGCCGGCCCCGGGTCATGCCGATGCATGCCGCAGGCGGCCAGGCCAATGGCGCGGAACAGCGGCTCGGGCGAGGCCAGCAGGCGCTCCACCCAGGGCCGCGCCTGGTCCCAGTCGAGCCAGCCGAGGGCTGCGGCGAAACCGCGCCGGGCTTCCGGAGACGCCGCAAGACAGGCGCGCATCCGTCCGATCAACGCATCGTCTCCTGCCTGCATGGCCAGCACCGCGAGGGCGAACGCCTCGCCCTGGGCGTGCGCGTCGAGTTGCTCGAGCAGGGCGTCATGGCCGGCCTGGCCGGCGATCGCCAGGCCGTCCAGGTGCGCCTCGATGCGCTGATCGAGCTCGGCGAGCTCCTCCAAGTCGTAATGGGGCGCACGCACGGCGTAGTCGCGGAGCAGGGCAAGGAAGGCGGCTTCCTCGGCGTGCTGGTCGAGCACCACGGAAGTCAGCATGGGCGCAACTCAGGTGAGGTCATGCCAGACGCTCCCGTCGTCGCTCCAACACTGGTGCTTGCGACCGGTGGACAGGAGAATGCCGTCGCCGGCATGCAGTTGGCCACAGGTCACCGGCCCGCAGAGGCGCATGTCCACCTGCTGCGGGACATGGTGTGCATCGAGCCGATAAAGCGCATTGCTGGTAGCCAGGTAGATGTCGTCGTTGAAGTACTGGACGTCCCATATCTGCGCGTCCAGCCCGGTCTCGACGACCTTCCAGGCACTCGCCGAGCCGATCATCAGAAAGCCGTTCTTGCCCGCCACCACCACGCGGCGGTCGGGAAGCATGTGCACCGCATTGAGGATTACATTGGTTGGGCTGTCCAACTGCTCCCAGCGTCCATTGCCGCAACGCCACACCTCACCGGCGTAGCCCACGGCATACAGGTCCGCTTCGTCGAGGCCATGGATAGCGTTGAAGCCGACGACATCCATCAGCTCGCGGTCCTGCAGCGTCCCCGCATCCTTTCGCTGCCACGCGCCCGACGGGTCGCGACGGTAGACCTGACGGCCCATGCCCACCGCATAGACGCCATCGCCGATGCCCTGCAGGTCGCGCAGGACGCCGTACACATCCGGCCCTTCACCGGCCGGCCAGATCGGCGCCTCGCTATCGCCGTTGGCGGTGCCGTAGCCCATGTGCCCATCCGGCCCCATGTAGATCAGCTCGATGCCGCCACCACGCGGAACCTTCTGGATCGCCATGCGCGTGCAGTACCAAGCCAGGTTGAACGCCGCTGGCGGCGGCGACGAGAGATTCCACTTGATCAGGGTGGCGTTGGCCGCTCCCTGTTCGGTCAACTGATCGATCTGGGCCACCGCGCGGATCGTCGTGCGGCTCTGCACCACGCCATGCAGATAGCTGAAATGATTTTTCTCGAACGACACTTTCTACTCCTTACAGTGAACCGCCGGCCGCCGACATGCCGCTCATCGCCCCGATTTCCGCCTGCAGGGCAGCGGTTTGCTTGGCGTCCAGCGTACCCACCGAGCGTGTCCCCGCCTGCGGGTCGGTCCTGAGCGGCGTGCTGTCGGTCACCCCACAGCGTTCCTTGTGATAACTGTCCAACTGAGCCGCGGTGCACTTGTCGTTGCACTGTTCGTTCACCGCCTTGTTCGCCTTGACCCCGGCGTTGCGCGCATCCGCGTAGGTCCAGCCGCCGGACTTCTCGTGGTGCTTGGCCTCCAGAGCCTGCTGGAAGGCATGGTACTGGCCGTGTTCGCCCGCATGCCGGGGCCCTTCGGCGCACACGCAGGGCGACTCGGTGTCCTTGTACGGCTGCTTGCCCGCAGGCGCGTTGAAGAACATGCTGTCGCCCTCGCCGCGCTTGCCCACCTCGTAGAAGCAATGCGCCTCGATCAGGTGGTGCGGCTGTTCGCCGGGACAGCAGCCGATGCCGCTCTTTCTCTTGCCCTGGTTGTAGGAAACCAACAGGCATTTCCTGGCTTTCTTGCAGCCATCGTCGGCGCACTTCTCCGCCTTGGTCTTCTTGCCGGCGCAAGCCGTCTTCTCCTTCTGCACGTCCTCCTCGCAATCCTTGTGCAGCGCCATGGTCTGTTTGTCGGAATAGATCCAGGGTGGCGTATTGCCGGGAAAGGACGCGTGGTTGTGGGTGGTCAGGTCGAGGTGGCGAACCACGTTCTTGCTTTCGAACTTGACGTTCATCGACCAGGAGGTGAAGTACACCTTGCCCTTGATTTTGCTGGTGACGATGCCCTTCTTCGGCGCCCGCCCCGGCTCGTCGCCGTAGCTGGTCTTGTAGTAGCTCTTGTTCTTCAGCATCACCTCCTTGCGGGTGATGCGAATGGTCCGGGTGCCTTTGGTGGTGTCCTTGGACAGGCCGGTATTGGGGTAGGGGATCGGTACCCCCAACGGCGTCGGCGGCGCCTGCGGCGGGGTGAAGCAGACATCCGGGAAGGCCGCGATGGACTTGCCGCTCGCCGCCTTGCAGGAGATCTCCATGTTGTTGGCGTACACCTCGTTGGCCATCAGGCAGCCCTCACCCGTCGATAGCTGAGCAGCGCGGCGGCGCGTTCGCCGGCATCGTTGCCCAGGTGGCAGAACACGTTCGGCCCGTCGCCGTAGCCCTTGCGCGAAGCGGCCAGGGCCACGGCGAGCAACGCCGGACCGATGGCGGCGCCGCATTCGCCGATGCAGTCGGCGGGGTGCCAGAGGTCGAACTTCGGCTTGAGCACGCGCAGGTTGCGACTCAGGGTCAGCGAGGCCTCCTTGAAGTAGTACTGCTCGCCGGAAATGTCGGTGAGCCGGTAGTCCATCTGCTCCAGGCCGCAGCCAGCCTCGGCGAGGGCGGCGCGCACGGCCTGGGTCAGGCCGTCGGCGCGCAACGGCAGGTCCTCGCTCTCCACCGTGGCCTTCTCGATGCCGAAGCCGAGGCCGATGCAGAGCAGCTGCGGCGCCTCTTCGTGGAGCGGCGCGGCGACCAGCACGGCGGCGGCGCCCTCGCCGGGAATGAAGCCGTTGGAGTTCTGGCTGGTCAGCAGCCGCTCGCGGGCCTCGTAGGCGGCCAGGGTCGGGCCGCTGACGAAGGAGTCGACGCCGGCCACCAGGACCTGCCGGCAGCCGCCCTGGATCAGCTTGCGCGCGTTGAGCAGGGCCACCGCGCCACCGACCCGGCCACGGGCGATGAGTGCCGAGGAGGGATGGAAGCGTCGTCCCAGCTCGCCTTCCAGGTCACGCAGGAAAGACTCGTCGAGCCCCGCGCAGCGTCCGGGACGGTCGCCCTCGGCGACGCAGAGCAGCAGCGGCAGCTCCGTGCAATCGAGATCGGGCTGGCCGCGCAAGGCCTCGTCGATGGCTCGCGCAGCCATCTTCAGCAGCTTGGCGCGGCCGCGCCAGGGCCGGTCTCTTATACCCATCTCCGAGCCCAC